>CAZZML010000619.1:0-2033 GCA_964654735.1 uncultured Roseivirgaceae bacterium
CTTGAATGGTTGGCAATTGGAATGCGTAATAGATTATTCATGAATTATTCAGGTGTAGAAGTAAGACCTTTTAAAATGGCTATTAAAAAAGTGATTCTTTCCATAGATGGTGGCGGTATCCGAGGGATTATCCCTGGTCAAATTTTATTGCACACTGAAAAATTGCTCCGAGAAATATCTGGTGATAATGATCGAAGAATTGCTGACCACTTTGATTTGATTGCAGGAACAAGCACTGGAGGAATTTTATCATGTGCTTACCTTATGCCGGGTAAAGACGGAAGACCAAAATACAAAGCCCCAGATGTGGTAAATATTTACTTTGAACGAGGACAAGAAATATTTACTAACACCTTAATGCATCGTATTAAAAGTTTGGGTGGTGTGCTTGACGAAAAATACCCGTCTGATGGTTTAGAAAAAGCACTCTTAGACTATTTCGGAGATACTAAGCTCAATGAATTATTAAAACCTACTCTCATTACAGCATATGATATCAGACGAAGAAGAGCTAAGTTTTTTACTCAACACGATGCTCATCAACCTGATTCTAATTTTTATGTTAGAGATGTTACACGGGCTACTGCATCTGCCCCAGGCTATTTTCAGGTAGCCAATATTCGCTCGATGGACAAGAAATATTACCCGCTGATAGATGGAGGGGTTTTTGCCAATAACCCTGGAATGTGTGCCTATGCTGAAGTGAGAAAAGCCTCTAAAAGAGCCAAAGATACTGTTGGTGCTGCAGAAATGGCCATGCTTTCTTTGGGTACCGGTTATGCCTGTAATTCGTATAAGTATAAAGATGCAGAGCACTGGGGCTTAGCCGAATGGATGGTGCCATTAGTAGATATAATGATGTCAGGTGTTTCAGAAACTGTAGATTATGAATTGATGCAGCTATTTGATACTACAGGGCACCCTGAGCAATATGTGCGAATTAATGGAGAGTTAAAAAACCAAGATGCAAGTATGGATAATGTGGATCCTGAAAATTTTAAAGCCTTAGAGAGGTTTGGAAACACCTTATTTAAAAAGAATCGAAAGAAAATTAAAGATTTTTTGGAAATGACATTGAGAGATTGAATGGTTAAAACACTTTCATATCAATTATTTAAAAAAATCAGAGAACGGCTAATTGAGCATTTTTCAGAGGAAGCAGATTCTCTTGCTTTTATAATTGTGGAGCACTTTTCTGGCTTCAACAAAACTGACATTATAGCTGATAGAACATTTGGTACAGGCCCTCAATTTGAATCGCATATAAACTCAATTATTGAACGCCTATTTAATAACGAGCCCATTCAATACGTTCTTGGCATAGCCTATTTTTATGATAGACCTTTTATAGTAAATAAGCATACACTTATTCCACGGCAAGAAACGGAAGAGCTTGTTTATCTTATACTAGAAAATACAAAAACCGAAAAGAATCTCTCGGTATTAGATATTGGTACCGGTTCAGGGTGCATTCCTATAACGTTAAAGTTAGAAGAACCCTCTCATCAATTAGAAGCTATTGATATTAGCAAAAGTGCCTTAGAAATTGCTAGAGAAAATGCTAGAAGATTAGGTGTTACTGTTGAGTTTAAGCAACTTGATGTTTTGACAAATAGGCTTCCTAAAAACTATGACATAATCATTAGCAATCCCCCTTATGTACTTAGTAGCGAAAAGTCTGCAATGAAAGACAATGTGCTGGATTTTGAGCCTCACCTTGCTCTTTTCGTGGAAAACGACAATCCACTTTTGTTTTACAAAAGAATTACTGAATTGGCAACTAAATGCTTAAAACCAAAAGGCAGGCTCTATTTTGAGATTAACGAACAATTTGGAGAGCAAGTGGTTGAGTTATTGAAAAAAAATTTCTTTAGAGAAGTAAAACTACATCAGGATTTGAATGGGAAAGACCGGATTGTCTCTGCGAGACTAAATCAATAAACACAATACAATTTTGTTTAGTTAAGCCAGAATGTCATTGCGAGTGCGGAATTTTGTGAGACTAGAAAGTTATCTTCGAAAAGCAGAAGATT
>CAZZML010000620.1:0-2029 GCA_964654735.1 uncultured Roseivirgaceae bacterium
TACCTGAAAAGGCAGGCGTAAGCCAATTACGCATAACCTGAAAAGTGGAAGTTACTTATTTAATGATTTGGGTAAAGATAATCCACAAAAATTGCTACCTTCATAGCTTTAAAATAGGGTAGGGCACTTTTCTTACACCTGCGTTAGGCGCAAGCGATAATCAGCAACCAATACAAAGATTATGGTAAATAAAGACATTATTCAAAGTGTATACAGAATAAAATATGGTTCTGATAATGGAACCTGTTTCCAAATTTCCATTGCAGGACAACGATATCTAGTTACCGCAAAACATATTTTTCATGATATAAAAAATACTGACAGTTTGGAATTTGAAATATTTCATGACAATTCTTGGAAAACGCATAACGGAAAGTTGTTCCTTCACAATAATGATAATATCGATATAGCAGTAATTAATTTGCTTGAAAATCCATTCTATAGAGAATCCAACATTGAGTTAGCTCACTCAGGAGAATTATATACAAGTCAGCAATGTTTCTTTTTAGGATTTCCCTATAATTTGTATTCCGAACTGCCAAAAACTAACGATAATCTGCCTGTTCCTTTTATCAAATCGGCTATATTTTCATTATTTAGTGGTGAAGAGTCAAGTGAGAAAATAATGTATTTGGATGGACATAATAATCCTGGATTTTCAGGAGGTCCAGTTGTTGCAGAAATAATGGGTAAGAATATTATTAAAATATGTTCGGTAGTATCTTCATATATAGTGCAATCAAACAAACTAGAAAAAACAACATTACTTTATGGAGAAAATTCAGGTATCATAGTTACATACTCTTCTGCACATATTATGGAAATTATAAATAATAGTGCCAGCGCCTAACAATCGGTATGAAGGCAAGGCGGCAATTTAGTATGGTGACATTTCGTCAATTATATTTAACTTTATATTCTGGGGACAGATACGTAGGTGTGATGACCGCCTCGCCTCATACCTAAACCCGTTATGTACAAGCTCGCAGTATGAAGCAAATAATTACAATAATCATCATATTAACCAGCACTTTATCAATGGCGGAACCGTGGGACAAAATGGTTCAAGAATTAACTAAGTGCAAAACATTAAAGGAAGTAACTATTACAAAGTCTAATTATTATTCTAGACATTATGGAAGTCCACTAACTAGAGAACTCGATTTTGGTGTCGAGCATACAATAATGGAGTTTGACTTTGTTTATGGAAACTATTCCCAAGATTTTAAAATTTATATACTAACCCAAAACGACACAATAATACTTGCTCAAATACAAAGGGTTAATCGGAAAGGCAAAATTTTGGAAGCTAAAGAATTTTCTACTGACAAATCAAAGTTTACTGAATTTTTAGAGCATCATAATGAATTTTATCTATCCAGCTTTGATAGTGAAGAATTTATTCGACTAACCACAAGTGATTACTATTATTCTTTTGGATGTGGAGAGACTGGAAGTAATCGACCTCCTGAAGCTGATAAAATAATGAAGTGGGTTCAATCTACTAATATTAAAAGAATCAAAAAATGGCTTGTTTCTCCAAATTTTGAACTTCAAGCATATGCACTCGAAGGGTTATATAAGTTACAGAATAAAGGACATTCACTAACAGCTGAGACAATAGTAATTATGGAACATTTAGACATTAGGAATAGTATAGTTATTAATTGTTCAGGTTGTTTAATGGGTCTCGAAACTCCAATGAATGAATTGATAATTGTGGATAATTAAGTATTAGCCAGTACATAACATTCTATAAACTCAATAGGGTTTCATCACTTAAATACTAAATTCATTGCTTGTAGCTAGTTCCGTCAAATTTTTAATTTGACTAAGTGTTAATCTGATTTGCTAGCAAATCAAAAAGTTTGCCTAAGTGGGTTATCAAAATTTTGTACTTTTAAGTCCTTACTGTAGTTTACAGTAAGCGTTAGCTGCCATGCTGCATGGCCATGCTGACATTCATGGAATCAACTCATCACAACAAGCCATTTCTCCACCAACACTTAGATTGCGCAGAAATTTCAAT
>CAZZML010000621.1:0-2021 GCA_964654735.1 uncultured Roseivirgaceae bacterium
TTATAAAATTTCTTCTTGAATGTAACAGGCTTTCTTCAAAAATACTGATCTCTTTATTTGGCATAATAGTTCTCTTTTTATTGGATTAATTTTGGTGGTAATTGATATTTTAATTACCCATGTTAGAAAATCCCTAACAACCCTTCGTATCTAAGATGCAAGCCGCTTAAATAAAGATCCCAGTAAATTAGATTTTTATGTACGACAAATACACAACCCATACGCATCCGTATTGACAGAGCCAACTTTATCTATTACCATACGCTATCGTATGGAGATATAATGATTAAAAAAGTATCGTTAAACAAGCAAGACTGGATTGATGCAGGATTTTCTTCTTTGAAAAAAGGAGGTGTCCAGGCGTTAAAAATCGAAAAAATAGCTAGAGAACTAAAAGTTAGTAAAGGCTCCTTCTACTGGCACTTCAAAAATGCAGCCGCATTAAAACATGCAATGCTAGAATACTGGGAAGAAACCACAACAACCTCAATCATCAAAGAGATTGAGAATTTCGATATTTCTCCAGAAAAACAGTTAAAACAACTCGTAAACATCTCATCAAGCAAGCAAAGAAGCCCTATTCACAGTAATAAACTGGATGAAATAGCCATTCGATGCTGGGCAAGATTCGATACACAAGTAGCAAGTGCCGTAAAAAAAGTAGATGGTAAACGGATAAAATTTCTAAGCCATCTATTCAGTCAACTCGGCAACTCGCAAAAAGCAGGTCTTGTAAAAGCAAAAATTCTCTATTCAGCTTTGATTGGCATGGATCATCTATCTCATCTTGATATCGTGAAAATAGAATCCGACTTGCCTGATTTATTAACAATCTTAACGGATGATTAAAACAAATTATCTTCACTTGAATAAAAGGAGTTCACATGAACCCGCAAATTCTAATAATAATAGGCGCTTCCATTTTTGGAATACTTGGCAGCATCCATTTGTTATACACTTTTTTCAGTAACAAATTTGAAGCTTTTGATTCCACTGTAACCGAAGCAATGAAAAGCACTTCACCGATCCTCACAAAAGAAACCTCAGTGTGGAAAGCTTGGATTGGTTTTAATGCAAGTCACAGTCTAGGAGCAATGCTTGTTGCTGCATTTTATATCCCCTTGGCTTCCTATCATTTTGAAATTATTGAAGAGATGAAATGGTTTTCCCTGCTACCAGTAGTTATTGGTGTTTCCTATTTAGCACTTGCAAAAACATACTGGTTCAAAATTCCATTTATAGGCATCCTAATTTCAACTGTGTGCTTTATTTCGGCCGCATTGTTGGTGAATGTTTAATCCGTTTGTTTTAAGGATTTACTGAAATGGACTAATGATCCCAGGCACTATTTTATATGGCTGTTTTAGGTGTAAACTTAATTTCAACTTTATAACCCACCGCTTCAGCGTATTGCTCAATTGTTGATAATTTTGGAGAGTTTATAGAGTTAGCATTCTCAAGGCGGGAAATATTACTTTTTTTTGTATGTAGCACTTCGGCAATTTGTTCTTGCGTTAACCCTGCTTTTTGTCGTAATGCTATAAGCTTTTTTCTTAACGCATATGCAGGAGCTAGAGATTGATACTCTTTGTTAACCACAGCTTTAGAAAGTGCTTTTTTCTTAAAATCTGATAGTGTTGGCCTGCTCATCTTAAAACCTCTTTCATTCGCTTTTTGGCTAAGTCCAAATCCTTTTTAGACGTCTTTTGTGACTTTTTAATAAATGAATGAAGTATTACAATTTCTTTACTTTTAACAACGCAATAAGCTGATCTACCAATGCCTTCTTTGCCTCTAGCCCTAATTTCATAGAGACCAGAACCTAGCTTGCCTACATAAGGCTTACCAATATTTGGTCCTAAATCTTCTATCATTCCCGCTATATGCAGAAAGTTAGCCAAAATACCTGCTGGAAATTTCAGTGTTTGTGACTCAACTTTATCGCTATAGAACGTAATTTTCCATTTCATATAAAGTTATCATAGTTGATAACCCATGAGATTGCAAATTTACCTGAATGT
>CAZZML010000622.1:0-2020 GCA_964654735.1 uncultured Roseivirgaceae bacterium
TTTAGCCCCCTCCCCTGACAAGGGGAGGGCTGGGGAGGGGTTGCTCTTCTTCATACCATCACCCGCCGTTTACCCGTTAACAACTGTTGCATCAGCGCTTTTTTTTCTTGTTTTAGATAAGCTAGTTTTTGTTGTAGGGTGTCGATTTCTTGATCGGCAGCGGTGAGGGCTGAGGCTATTTTTTGTTGTTCAATAATGGGCGGTATTTTTATAGTAAAGTGACTTAGCACTTGCTTTGTTATGGTTTTAATTGTTCCTCCAGGGGCTTTTGTTTTCTCTATTTCAAATAGTTCTTGTAAAGAATATGCAAAGAAAACTTTATCCATAGGAAGTCTGTATTCTTGAAATAATAGAATTGTTCTATCCACGTAAGCATCATATTGTGTAATTGCTACACGACCAATAGAACCTTGAATTGAAATTATGATTGTTTCTTTAGGTATAAATACACTTTTACCAATGGCCACATCACTTATTTTTATTTTGGTATCTGGTTTTAGCCGCATGTTTTTTCCGATGTCATATACCTGAACAAAAGGGTAACCATTTATCTCATCAATCCATTCAGGGTTACCATATGGCTGAGGAAAACTGCCTCTTCTATATATTGCAATTTCAGCTAATGTTTTCTCTTCCCACTTATCCTCAAATCCCACAAACCGTTTTTTACCAGTAAGCAATTGCTGCATCAGGGATTTTTTCTGCTGTTGGCTGTTTGCAATTAGAGATTCAGTGGTGCTAATCGCCTTGTCCCATGTGCTAAGAATTTGAGCGATTTTTCGTTGTTCTGAGAGTGGAGGGACATTTATATTTAAAGTATGTAGGTCATTCCTATTAATACCTGGAACTCCAGTTTTATCACTGAATTTTTTATAATCAATTTTGCTTAAAAGATAAAATAGGTATTTAGGGTCGTTGCCATAAAAATTTTTCACCCATAATGATGTATTTAAAGGCCAGAAATCTTCTGTAATAAAAAAAACTTTGCCAATTGAACCATATCGTCCTGTAACAATACCTGGTGCTTTCACTTTTGCCTCATTATGAAAACCAGAATAGCCACTTGAGGAAATAATAGGAATAGAACCATTAATTCGATTTCTTGCAGGTAAATCAAACCCACGCTGAAGTTCTGCAACTATACCAAGTTTTTTATTTTTCCATCCACTAGGAACCATAATCCACCTCCTTAAAAAGATCCCCAGACATTTTAAGCATCTCCTTTAGTTATCTGATTATGCTCTCGTTCCAATTGCTTAATATTTTTATCAGGCACAGGTAAATCCTCAGGCATTGTTCCGCCTAACTCTTCAATAGTCTGGCGTATTTTTTTACCTACAGTATGATGAGTTTGATTAGCTCGTTGTTTACCTTGAACTTCATCACGCTTTAATTTCTCTTCAGTTTGCGTTGCACGGAATAAATTGGCCGCTAATTCTGTACTGCCCATATGGTCTAAAATCTTATGGCTCTTTTTAAGCCCTTTACGCTGATGTATTGCTTTATTATCTAACCCACCATATAAGCCTTTATAACCATGATTTTGAAATATTGCGTAATCTAAGCTGGTTTTTACCCCTGCATCTTTAGCCGCAGCTGCTAGGTGTTTGTTATGGGTTGCCAGTTCGTTTCTTAACATTAGCCTTTTTTGTTCTTCGGATAATTGCTGAAACCCAGTATCATCTTCTAGCTCTTTTCGGCGTGTTTGAATAGCAAAATAAGTTTGTCCATTGGCAATAATGGGTTTAGAAGAATCTGCATTTTGTACAATGAGGTAACAAGCGTAACGAGATAAGGCAAAGCTCGGCATTTTTCTTGTCGCACCTGAGCCAATTTCAACCATCTCGTTGACCTCAACGATATGGTCTAATGCATTGTTACCACTGGCCTCACATGCTATTTGTGCTTTATCTATAACTTTTGAGAAGTTCCTAAAATCTGAATAATCTAATGTTTTAGCTAATGCTCTGGCATACCAAAACTCATTGCCATTATTATCAATGTTTTTTATGTCTTCAAA
>CAZZML010000623.1:0-2004 GCA_964654735.1 uncultured Roseivirgaceae bacterium
AAAAGGTAAATTGATTTTTAGTTATACCAGTCTGGAAGAGCTGGAAGGGATTATTCGTCGGATTGATTAAATAATAAAAACTGAAGGAATTTTTTTCTGTTTCAGGTTGCTTTTATCGTCCTCATTCCACAAATCAAAATAACGCTTATGACTGACTGGGTGTGAAAAGTCCGGTGCAATTTCTGTTAACGGTTCAAGTACAAAAGTATAACGTTCAATTTCGTCGCGGGGGGACATGGAGACATATATGCCCCCTTGGTTTGCTTTGATTTTATGCGGGGTCAGCTAAACTGCAAATATCGACTCCAAAGACTGGTTTTTATCTTCCGTTTTTTTATTTCCTCGTACTTTAAAATGACTAATACATATTATCTCTGTGCGTAATTCATGTAATCCTAGTAGCACTGTATTTCAATCCAAGCCAAAGCTTCTTTCGGCCAAACGAGGTTTTGATTTTAAATAATCAATAGTAACTTTCGCTTGAAATGCTCTTCTTTTGGCTCCCGCTAGTTTTTCTGAAGCATCTCTTATTGTAGCAATATGTTGTTTTGATAACGTGGGCATAGTTTCTATTTGAAGATTTGTTTTTGAAACTATTCGAATACAATAAGGTATGAAATATACTTCTTATTTTTGGTGGGTTATTTATTTCCAGTTACCTAAGTATCATAAAAAGCTATGTATCAGATGTTAATATTGTATCTATCGGCTTTCTCCATGACTCTGCAACTAAAAATTCCTCTTTAGGATACCCAACCGATAGCAACATTATTATAGAGTGGGACTCAGGTATATCAAATTTATTTTTGAACTGAATGTCTATCTCTTTGTTTTTGCTCCAATTTAAACAGCAACTAACCAAGCCTAAAGAATGTATTGCATATATTAAAGACATCGAGAACAAACCACCTTCAATCCAACCTTGGTATCTCTCTCCTGGTGATTGAAAATAAGCAAGCTCGCTACTAATAACAATGAGGCTATTAATTGACTCATCAAAACCTGCCGCACCACCTTGAATTCTCAATGCATCAGTAATATTTTCTTTGTTTTTAAACAAATGAACTTTCCATGATTGTCTATTACATACACAAGGTGTTTTTTGTGCCATCCGAATAGCTTCAATAATTAATTTTTTAGAAACATCATCACTGGAATACTGCCTTACACTTGATCGAGAAAGAAAAAAATGTTCTAAATCTAATTTAGCTTTTTTTAAGTATTCTTCCCTATAAATAAATTTTGTCCCACCTATCGCTAAAAAAGAAGATGGCGATTTCCCCATCGCCCAGCTTAAGATTATTGATATAATTTTCTAAACCCTTAACATCTACACCCTTATCATTATTAAAAATAATGTATTCTCTTAAAGCATTGATTGCAACTTGCGTATAATTATCATGGCCATATTTTGCCAAGTATTCTGTAATCCTACATTGTAAAACACAAAGAGCCTTTTGACCAAAACCCGGACTTGGCTTTTCAAGAGATAACCCTTTCTCTAAAGAATGGTATGCCATAGTTAATAACGCTTGAAGTTTTTCTTGATTACTCCCATAGTAAACAGCTGAGCTGTATTGTCTAAACCTGGAATATTCATAATAATACTGCTTAAATAGGCGGAATGAACGCACAATTACTTTTGCAAATTGAGGCTTAAACATAGTTATTAGCTCCACATAGAATCGTAACTATTATTAACATATCTATATTCAATTAAGTTAAGTTAAGTTTACGCATGCATAAAGAACATAGGGGTCTACTATCGAATTATGGAGAGAAATTATAAATTATTATTGAGCCTGTGGATATGTGGGTAACAGGGATGTTATCCACATATCCACAGGCTATTTATATAAAAAATTTCTAAATTTAAAATTTCACTCACTAGCAAGTAGCGGTTAACCCACCGAAGGCGTAGAATGGGCTTTGGTGGGGGTGTGGCTCACGCAATGCTGTTGACTTAAGCATCGGCAATTCTTTTCGCTTTATCCTGTTGCCACT
>CAZZML010000624.1:0-1999 GCA_964654735.1 uncultured Roseivirgaceae bacterium
AAATAAGTGCCGGCTTTGGACTTGCCGTTTGCACTATGCCAAAGCAGCCTTCTTTTTACTTGCTAAAGTAGTTGCAGTAGCAATGATCCCAGCTTTATCAAACCCACATTGATGTTGCAGTTCCGCTTGGGTGCCATGCTCAATTATTTCATCAGGAATACCAAGCCGTTTTACTTGAGATGTGTAATTATGCTCTGAATTAAATTCGACAACAGCACTTCCAAATCCACCTACGATGGTTCCATCTTCTACAGTTATAATCTTTTTAAATTTACCCATTATTTTGTGAAGCAAATCTGTATCCAAAGGTTTAACAAAACGCATATTATATACGGCTGCAGAAATGCCTTCGTTAGTTAAATCTTCTACAGCTTCTACAGCATAATTGCCCACATGGCCCACCGTTAAAATAGCCAAGTCATCACCATCAATTAATCTTTCTCCGGTTCCTATGTTTATTGTTTTCATAGGAGTTTTCCACTCGGGCATTACACCTTGGCCTCTGGGGTATCGAATGGTAAAGGCATTGCCTTTTCTAGGTTTTTGAGCTGTAAACATTAAGTTTCGTAACTCTTCTTCATTAATTGGGGCAGCAATTATCATATTGGGTACGCTTCGCATAAATGCCAGATCGTAAGCACCATGGTGGGTGGAGCCATCTGCTCCAGCAAACCCAGCCCTGTCTAAACAAAAATTAACAGGTAAGTTTTGAATGGCTACATCATGAATTACCTGATCGTAAGCGCGCTGCATAAATGTGCTGTAAATATTGCAGAAAGGGATTAATCCTTGTGTGGCTAATCCTGCCGAAAATGTAACTGCATGCTGCTCAGCAATACCTACATCAAAAGCCCTTTCGGGTATGGCTTCCATCATAATATTGAGGGAACAACCAGAAGGCATAGCAGGTGTTACGCCCACAATTTTATCGTTGGCTTTAGCTAATTCTACTAATGTATGGCCAAACACATCCTGATATTTTGGAGGCTGCGGTTTATCAATTGTTTTTTTGTGAATTGCACCTGTAACTTTATCAAACGAGCCTGTGGCGTGCCATTTGGTTTGCTCTTGCTCTGCCAGCTTAAATCCTTTGCCCTTTTTAGTAATGCAATGTAAAATTTTGGGTCCTTTAATATTCTTCATATCACTTAGCACAGATACTAAATGGTCAACATCATGGCCATCAATAGGGCCAAAATACCTAAGGTTAAGCGATTCGAATAAATTACTTTGCTTAAGTAAAAATGATTTTATGCTGTTTTCAAATTTAGAGGCTAGCTCTTGCGCATTTGGACCTAGCTTATTGAGCTTGCCAAGTATTTTCCAGGCTTCGTCCTTTATTTTATTATACGTCTGGCTGGTAGTAATATCTGTTAAATAGTCTTTTAAAGCACCCACATTTGGGTCAATCGACATATTATTGTCATTTAAGATAATTAAGATATTAGAATTTGCAACACCTGCATGGTTCATAGCTTCAAAAGCGAGCCCGCCCGTCATAGCACCATCGCCAATTACGGCAATATGCTGTTTGTCCTTTTCATCTTTAATAGCTGAAGCCACAGCCATACCCAAAGTAGCGGATATTGATGTAGATGAATGACCCACTCCAAACGCATCGTATTTGCTTTCATCTCTTTTTGGGAAGCCTGAGACACCTTTATAAACCCTGTTTGTGTGAAATTTATCTCTTCGTCCAGTTAATATTTTGTGTCCATACGCCTGATGTCCTACATCCCAAACTAATTGGTCATCAGGTGTATTAAATACATAATGCAAGGCCACAGTAAGCTCAACAACTCCTAAACTAGAAGCAAAATGCCCGCCATAAACCGATACACTATCAATAATGTAATCTCTAAGTTCTTTAGAAAGTTGAGTGAGCGTTGACCTATCAAGTTTTCGTAACTCTTCAGGAGAGTTTATGTTTTCCAGTAAATCACCGGGTTTAATTTTCATAGCTAATTGTATTAAGGTAATTAATAGCTAACTAGTGCCT
>CAZZML010000625.1:0-1991 GCA_964654735.1 uncultured Roseivirgaceae bacterium
TAATTTCTTAGCTTCTGATTTGCCGAGATTTGCTCTTTTATACCCTATAATCTCAATTGTTTTCATTTTTAAAATGATTTATTATTTATTAATTATTTACTTATTTAATGAACAATGAGCTAATTGACTCATGATCATGTATTTTTCGAATAGCCTTTGCAAAGAGTGACCCTATACTAATTACTTTAATTTTAGAACTCTCTTTCGATGGAATTGTATCAGAAATTACAAGTTCTTCTAACACTGAATTTTCAATATTATCATAAGCATTTCCTGACAATACACCGTGGGTACAAACCGCTCTCACAGAATTTGCTCCTTCGTCCATTAAAAGCTGTGCAGCTTTGGAAATGGTTCCTCCGGTATCGATTAAGTCATCTACCATAACTACGTCTTTACCTTTAACATCTCCAATTAATTGCATGGAGGCTACTTCATTAGCACGCTCTCTATGTTTATCGCACACAACCATATCGGCAGCAAAAAACTTTGCATACCTACGAGTTCTTTTCATACCGCCCACATCGGGCGATGCAAAAATGATGTTTTCTAGGTTTAATGATTTTAGATACGGCACAAAAATCGAAGCACCATCCATGTGATCAACAGGAATATCAAAAAATCCTTGGATTTGGTCAGCGTGAAAATCGCAAGTCATTAAACGAGTGGCTCCAGAGGCTTCGATAAGGTTTGCCAATAGTTTTGCACCAATAGCAACACGCGATTTGTCTTTCCTATCCTGACGGGCATATCCAAAATATGGAACCACTAAAGTAATGCTTTCGGCACTTGCTCTTTTGGCTGCATCAACCATCAAAAGTAGCTCTAAAAAGTTATCAGCAGGAGAAAATGTGCTTTGAATGATAAACACATCACAACCTCTTACCGACTCTTCGAAGTATGGAGCCATTTCTCCATCGCTAAATTTTTGAAAGACAGAATTTCCAAGTGGTTTTCCAAATGACTGAGCAATTCTTTCTGCTAAATCTATAGAGCCCGAACCCGAAAAAAGCTTTACTTGCGACATTTCAATTTGTAGTTTAAAACAAATCCCGAAACCTCGAAAACCATCGAAGTTGTCGGGATTTTGTAGTTGACCCACAAGGATTCGAACCTTGACTGGCGGTACCAAAAACCGAAGTGCTACCGTTACACCATGGGTCAATTAAGTGCAATTCCCTTTTGGGACTGCAAAGTTATATTTATTTTTTATAAATTAGAAAGGGAGTGCAAATATTTTGTAAAGAATTTCGAGGATCTTTTTGACACTAATTATTAACTGGCCTATCTTCTAAAACAAACTCCTTATTCTCCATAAAGTCCTCTGCCAGGAACTGGTATCGATCTAAAATGCTTCGCACTGCTATTTTTAATTGACGCTCATTATTAAAGTAAATATTGCCATAAACACCAGTGGCATATCCTTGCCAAACACTACGTTCCTGCTTACGATCATATAGCTGAATGAGTAAGGTGCCTTTTCTTAACTCATATTTTCTTGGGTTATACTCTACATCTTCTGTTTCGTATTTCGACCATGTCTCAATATCAGGCTGGTCATAACCTCTAAAATTTAAACTGTCGTAATAAATTTTATAAGAAACCAACAAATTTGGCTTTTCAAGTTTGTAGTTATAGCCTTGGGTCTGAAGTCTTGTTTTTATGATATTTTCAATTACTTCATAGGATACAGTAGTGTCCTTCATAGCGGTGCTATTTTCTAGAAAAGCAAAGGATTTATATTTTCTAAATTTACCATGATAACTATAATCGTACTCTACAGGATACTCTCTATAGCTATAGCATCCTGATAAAAATAAGAAAACGAACAAGAGTAGGTAAAGATTTTTCATAGCGGATAAAGTATAATGAATATTTGAAGTTAAGAATTTTATTGTGCAATACCACTAAGTTGTAACACTAAATTCTCAACTTACGTTCCATCTAACAAAAAACTAGCTAATTTGGCTCTCTACCCATTTTCTAGCATT
>CAZZML010000626.1:0-1989 GCA_964654735.1 uncultured Roseivirgaceae bacterium
GTTGTTTCCTATTTCAAGCTGTCCGAAGTGAGCGACAAGCCGCAAACCTGGTTGCACCAAATGGCGCATGAGCAGGATAAGCATGATAACAATTTACCCAAACTCTACCAGCTTTTATAGCCCGTGGAATTTGATATAATTGATGTGCATCTCTTGTCCAAACACCGGCTCCTAAACCATAAAGTGTATCATTGGCAATTTCTAAAGCTTCTGCTTCATCTTTAAATTTACAAACAGAAAGTACAGGGCCAAAAATTTCTTCTTGGAAAACTCTCATTTTATTATGACCTTCTAAGATAGTAGGTTCTATATAAAAACCATTTGCTAAATTTCCGTCTAACTTGCAAGGATTTCCTCCTGTTAATACTTTTGCACCTTCTTGTTTCCCTATATCGATATAAGAAAGAATTTTTTCGTACTGATCATTTGAACATTGAGCTCCAACCATTGTATTTGTATCATACGGATTGTCTTGAATTATTGCTTTTGTTCTCGCAATAACTTTTTCCATAAAAGCATCATAAATATCTTCTTGTACTAATAATCTAGATGGACAGGTACAAACTTCACCTTGATTGAATGCGAATAAAACGGCTCCTTCAATTGCTTTATCTAAAAAGGCATCATCATGATCCATCACAGAATTAAAGAAAATATTTGGTGATTTACCACCCAATTCCATCGTTACAGGATTTAAGTTTTTAGAAGCGTATTGCATAATCAATTGTCCCGTTGTGGTTTCTCCTGTAAAGGCAACTTTATTAACTCCTGAATGAGAAGCTAATGGTTTACCTGCTTCTGGACCAAAACCATGTATAATATTAACAACGCCAGGAGGAAAAACATCAGCAATTTTTTCCATTAATAAGGTTGCTGTTGAAGGTGTTTGCTCGGCGGGTTTTAATATTACACAATTTCCTGCAGCAAGTGCCGGAGGTAATTTCCAAGACAGCATTAAAAGAGGGAAATTCCAAGGGATAATTTGTGCTACTACGCCAAGAGGTTCTTTAATGTTCATTGAAAGCGTGTTTGCGTCCAACTCTGAGGCAGAACCTTCTTCTGCTCTAATCACTGCTGCAAAATAACGCCAATGGTCAACGGATAAAGGCATATCTGCATTTAAGGTTTCTCTAATGGGTTTTCCGTTATCGCAAGTTTCTACCAAAGAAAACTCTTCTAGATTGGCTTCAATAATATCTGCAACTTTATTTAATAATGCAGCTCTTTCTGTTACAGAAGTATTGCCCCAAGCATCTTTGGCTGCATTTGCTGCTGCTACAGCATTGTCTACATCTTCTTTTTGAGAACGTGCATATTTTGCAATAAATGAATTATCAATTGGAGAAGTATTATCAAAATACTCACCTCCAACAGGATCTACGAATTTTCCATTAATAAAATTTCCATACTTTTCTTTGAATTGTGGTTTTGAATAACTCATACTATAAATGTTTTAAAAGTTAACTATTTCTTATAATCTTTAATGTTCTTGTGCATTGTTGGCGTCAGACGGTATTCTTATATTATCTACTATTTCTTGTACTTCTTTTGGAGGTTCAGGTGTAAATGATGAAATTACTATTGAAACTATAAAGTTAACAAACATGGCTACGGTACCAAAACCTTCAGGTGAAATACCAAACCACCAATCATCCTTTGTGCCACCGCCAAACCAATCGAATTTAAATTTCATCATATAGAAAAGCATCAAGAGTATACCTATTACCATTCCGGCAATAGCACCTTCTTTGTTCATGCGTTTATAGAAAATACCCAATACAATCGCAGGGAAGAAGGAGGCAGCAGCTAGCCCAAAGGCGAGTGCGACCGTTGCGGCGACAAAGTCAGGCGGATTGATACCAAACCAACCTGCAATGATAACTGCTACAACTGCTGAAAGTCTAGCTGCTATTAATTCACCATTATCTGAAATATTAGGATTGATTATTTTCTTGATAATATCATGCGATACTGATGAAGAAATTACTA
>CAZZML010000627.1:0-1971 GCA_964654735.1 uncultured Roseivirgaceae bacterium
AATACACCTTGAGTTTACAATCTAAATTACCTAACGCATCAACAAGCATTTTTGCCATTATGTCGAAGATGGCAGCAGATCATAATGCAGTTAATTTATCACAAGGATTTCCCGATTTTCCTGTAGCTCCAGAATTAATTGAACTAGTTTCTGATGCTATGAAATCTGGAATGAACCAATATGCGCCAATGCCTGGTTTACCAATTTTAAGGAAAGGAATTTCAGAAAAAATAGAGCGAATTTATAACAAAAGGGTAAATCCTGATTTGGAAATTACCATTACTGCAGGTGGTACTCAAGCTTTATTTGCCGCTATTACCGCACTCGTTTTTGAGGGTGATGAAGTAATTATGTTCGATCCAGCATACGATTCGTACGACCCCGTAATTAAACTTAATAAAGGCATACCCGTGCATTTAGAGCTAAAAGCTCCATTCTTTGGGATTAATTGGGAGGAAGTTGAAGAAAAAATTAGCCCTAAGACAAAAGCTATTATTATAAATACTCCTCATAATCCAACGGGTGCTGTGTTAAGCGAGTTAGACTTGCTCTGTTTAGAAAACATTGTTGCGAAATACGGAATTTATGTAATTAGCGATGAGGTATATGAACATATAATTTTTGATGATAAAAAGCACGAATCTATTTTAAAGTATCCAGGCATTTATGCCAATGGTATCGCCATTTTTTCGTTTGGTAAAACCTTTCATGCTACAGGATGGAAAACCGGCTATATGGTTGCGCCTGAAGAAATTACGAAGGAGCTTCGCAAGATGCACCAATTTAATGTGTTTGCAGTCAATACTCCTGTACAGTTTGGAATTGCTGAGTATATACAACACGAGGAAAATTATTTACCTCTTTCCAAATTTTACCAAGCCAAACGCGACCGATTTGGGGAGTTGCTCTCTGGTTCAAGATTTGAAGCGTACAACTGCTCCGGTACTTATTTTCAGCTATTTAATTATGATAAAATAAGTGATATATCTGACATAGAAATGGCAGAATGGATGACCAAAGAACATGGAATAGCCACTATTCCAGCATCTGTATTTTATGAAAACGGAGACCATATTAATTATTTAAGAATTTGTTTTGCCAAATCGGATAAAACCTTGCAACAAGCAGCAGAAATACTATGCGAGATTTAAAAATAGCCCTTATTCAATTTGATATTGTTTGGCAAAATCCTATAGTAAACAGAACGCTATTGGAGGCTAAGATTGCCGATATAAATCCCAAGGTAGATTTAATTATTCTTCCTGAGATGTTTACCACAGGCTTTACGATGGACACCAGCGAGAATGCAGAAGTTTTGGAAGGAGATACACTAGCATGGATGGAAAAAATGGCGCAAAATACCAATTCTGTTATTACAGGGAGTATAATTACAAAAGAAGGGGATCATTATTTTAATCGATTGCTTTGGATTACACCCCAAGGAGAACAAAACTACTATGACAAACGGCATTTATTTAGAATGGCAGAAGAGCATACTTATTTTGCACAAGGTAATAGACAGCCCATTTTTACATTAAAAGGCTGGAAAATTAAACCACAAATTTGCTATGATCTTCGATTTCCTGTATGGAGTAGAAATACGAAGTTAGGATACGATCTTATATTTTATGTGGCCAATTGGCCAAAAGCTAGAATAAGTGCTTGGGATACTTTATTACAAGCACGGGCTATTGAAAATTTAAGCTACTCTATTGGCGTTAATCGAGTAGGTATAGATGGCACTAACACAGCCTATAATGGCCATACGGCTTGTTATAATTTCAAGGGAGAACTTTTAAGTAAAATGCTCGAAAAAGAGACCATCGTTTCCATTGACTTGTCTAAAGCTGACTTAGATAATTATCGAAAATCATTCCCAGCAAATTTAGATGCAGATACGTTCAATATAAATAATATTTCCTAGATTTTTTTACTATCATCCGAGTAATTAAAATTTGACCTAAAAAAGGT
>CAZZML010000628.1:0-1957 GCA_964654735.1 uncultured Roseivirgaceae bacterium
TTTTTGTTGAGCTTCAAACTTAAAAACAACGTAAGTATATTATTTAAATGGGGTAAACGGATTAATTTGTACCTGACCCCGATTATTGTGTACCTGACCCCGATTATTGATTATGACCCCGATTATTCCTTGACCCCGATTATTCCAGTTTTATGGCGGCGGTTCAGTTAATGCGCAATACGGCAAGTTTATGTATTACTCTAAGTAGAACAATGTTGGCGAAATTAATATTGCCGCTATTAGCTGCAATGAGTGAAACAGAAGTTGGTAAACTAATAAGACCCAATCAGCCTAGAGTTATTAAGCGAAGACCCAAGGCTTATCCAATGATGACAAAACCTAGAGGCGAATACGTAACACCATGATATATTAAGAATTATAAGACAGGTAGCGGTATTAGAGTCTGACTCCAATACTGTGACGCCATTAGTGACAGAAATTTGAGTGATCTCTGCAATTTATAACTCTATCTTCCGTCTTAACATTTCAGGAATATCCTGCTTACTAAAACCGAACCAAGCTTCATCAATACTACTCATCAAAGCAATTCCATGAATATTAGGCATTCTCATAACCATTTCCAGTATTTCCTTACCGCTCTTGCCTCCATAGGGTAAACCAAGATTACAATTATTTGATTGCGTATAGAACAAAACCAAATTGTACCCATCCACTTCCATTGAAGAAACCTTCATGGATTCACCATCTTTACTTTCAATAGAAGTATAATATTCTCCTTCATAAAATAAGTTATTAAACCTAGTTCGATCTTCTTCAGATTGGCAACCATTATCTGCGAAATCAGCAATTAACCGATCAATTTCTGTGGTAGATAATACTGGATATCTCAAAATCCGTGAAATTTCAGCTTTTAATATTATCAATATTGAATCGGATTCACTACATAAGTAAATACCATCAAGATCATGACTATCTAATATCATTTGCAATGCATATTCACCCTCAACTCCCATATAAGGATTTTTCAATTTCTTATTATTATTGGTCGTGTAAAATAAAAGTAGTTTTTTTCCATCAACTTCAGAAATTGCTAGTCCAGACTTTCCTTCTTTGCTTTTTATTTTCGGACTAAATATCTCAGACTCTAGTAACGCTTGATGAAACTTATTTCTATCAGCAGATTCTTGAGACCTGACAACTAAATCCAGGAAAATATCTAAATTATCTTTTGGTTCATTAGTCATAACTTTTTATTTAAAATAGCTATTCACTAACCAACTGCCAATCACCACTTCGCGCTTCTTCGCTTGATATCCTAACAGTATCATTTGTCTCAAAAGCTCTCTGGTCAAGATTTACAGTCTGATTAAGCATCTTCCGCTCACCAGATATAGTCAGCGTTTGACGAACCTCATCCCCCCTAATTAATCGCAGTCGCTTCCCAAAAATATTGAATTTCGTATCATAATCATTACATGCTAGGATTGTAATTCCATCAGACAGCTCAAACTTTTCTGTAATATTCATTTCTACTCTCATGCTCATAGCCCTTTGTCTCTTAGTATCTGTAATATCTGAATATCTTCATCACCTAACCCCAGCATTTTTTTATGCCTAATCATGAAGTCTTTAACGTGTGTCTCGGCACTTCCGAGACCGCTAGTACCTAATCGATCAGTGATACCTAATTTCGATTGTTTTCCATGTAAAAACTCTTCTAAGACAGCAGCTTTACTTGGATTTTCTCTGAGAAGGATATGGGTATTGTTAACACCACCTACAGATGCTTCAGCACCAAAATAATCAAGCATACGAAGTTCTTCTGAAGGTAATCGGGGTCAGGAGGTAATCGGGGTCAAGGTAATCGGGGTCAGGTACAAATTACTTCTGTATTTTAGAAAGTCGTGTTTTTTTTGTTGAATTTCAAACTTAAAAACAACGTAAATATACTATTTAACATGGGGTAGACGGATTAATTTGTACCTGACCCCGATTA
>CAZZML010000629.1:0-1954 GCA_964654735.1 uncultured Roseivirgaceae bacterium
ACAAGTTGATTAATTTAATACATACCATCGCTATTGTGCAGGCAGTTGTTACGGGATTTGTCTTAATAGCCTTAAAACGGAATGAGAAACATGGTTTTAAATACATAGCATTATTTTTACTTTTTCTTTCGTTGGCAATTACCAATGAAGCTTACGGAGATTATGCCGATATCGAATTTCACTTTTTATATCCGTTTAAATTCTTTCTGCTGCTTCCTAACCTTATTCTTTTACACATTAACAGTAAAATTATAGGAGCAAATTCTCGCAAAAAAGTAATACTCAATTTCCTTCCTGGGATTCTTGAATTTGGAACGCTTTGTTTTATACTTCTCCTTGCTAAACTTAACATTATTGATTCAGATAGTAACTTCCTCGATTATTTTGATTAAGTATCTAATTCTACTTTAAGACTTTAACCTTGAAATTGTAAAAATATACTAAATTGTGCAAATGATTTTAAAAAACTATCCTATAAAGAAGAAGAAGTAAGTTACCAGAGCAACTATGTGTTTGGTTTTGGTGGTTATCAAAAATATTTCAAAGTTTACCGTCGCGATAATTCCAATCAAGCCTATAGCTATATGAACGGATTGTTACAATGTGAACGAGGAAAAGCAAATATGGAAAGGATGGAAGAAGAGAAGGAAGGCCTTGAGTATCATCGTTATCAGCATTTTATTAGCAACTCTCCCTGGGACGACCGAGCTGTAATTGCTCAGGTTGGGCAAGATTTAAGTTCGTTATTAGAGCAAAAACGAGGGGATACAGGTCAAAAAACAGGATTAATAATAGATGAATCAGGACATTTAAAAAGTGGTACAAAATCAGTAGGTGTGGCTCGCCAATATTCAGGGGTTGCTGGAAAAGTAGACAATTGCCAGATTGGGGTTTATGCCTCACTCGTAAATGGTGAACACGCAAGTTTTGTTGAAGAACGCTTGTTCTTACCCAAGCAATGGATTGAAAGTGAGGCACGTCTTAATGAAGCCAAAGTGCCCTTAGCTAATAGGCAGTACAAGACAAAGCCTGAATTAGCCTTGGAAATGATTGATAGTTTATTAGCATTAGAGGTTAATTTTGATTGGGTAGGAGGAGATGGGTTATATGGTCACAACTACGAATTGAGCAAAGGTTTAGATGAACGATTTCTATTATTTGTATTGGATGTTCATAAGGATCAACACGTATATTTAGAACAGCCTTTGATATATAAGCCTAAAAAACAAGCAGGTAGAGGTCGTACGCCTACGAAATTGAAAACCCAAGAAGTTCCTCTTAGAGTAGACAAATACAAAAAGAAGTTGGAGGATCAAGATTGGGAAAGAATCAAAATTCGCAAGACTGCAAAAGGTTGGCTCAAGGCATGGGTTCACACCAAAACAGTTTGGATCTGGGATGGAAAGGAAGAACAGGCTCGAAAGAGAGTTTTAGTTATTCGAAAGATTGAAAATGATATTAAATATAGCTTAAGTAATGGCCTTGAAGAGCAATATTCCAAAAAGGAATTTGCACTATTTCAGGCACAGCGGTATTGGGTTGAGCGGAATTTTGATGATGCAAAAAGTGAATTAGGGATGTCTGATTACCAAGTTCGGAAATGGATAGCCTGGCATCACCACCATGCAATCTTGTTTATGGCGATGCTTTTCATGTTGAAAGAACGTATCAAACAAAGTAGGAAATTTCCTTTGATGAGTGTGAGAGATGCAAGAATCATGGTTACAACTCTAATTGCACAAACAATGATAGCAACTGAACCTGAAATGCTTAGGCAAATCAACCTCATGAAAAAAAGGCACATAAAACGAAAAAGGGATATTGACCGTAATTTTAACAGAAACGGTTAAAGTCTTAAAGTAGAATTAGGAACAAGATTTTTTCGATAGTTTTCTTATAAAAATCCTTGCATAGACTATTCTACGGAAGTATTTTTAAAAGGAAAATAGCGGAA
>CAZZML010000630.1:0-1953 GCA_964654735.1 uncultured Roseivirgaceae bacterium
TTTAAGACACCAGCAGCTTCTGTTACTTCTTCAAAAGCTCCTAACCCATTATTCTTAAAAAGCACGTTTTTGCCAATATTGGTTGTATAGTAATCTATATATCCATTTCTATCATAATCGCCTGCTGCAATACCCATCCCATAGATTTCTGCATTTAGTCCAGAGCTTATACTTTGATCTGTGAATTTTTCTGTTGGGTACTCATTCTTAAACAATGTATTCGATACTGCCCATTCACCAAAATCATTAGCTATATATAAATCTGGGTAGGTATCATTATCATAGTCTGTAAATATTACGGCCAACCCACAACCCACATTATCAACTTCGTACAAAGCGGAAACATCTGTAAATGTGTTGTCTCCATTATTTAAATACAAGTTATTCGCATAGCCCTTATGGTTAAATCCAACCGTGGCTCCTCCCTCATCTTCCAACGCCTCAAATTCCTTAACCCAGTTAATTACATATAAATCAATAAAACCATCCAGATTAATGTCACCAAATGTTGCACCCATACTCCAATCAAAATTCTCCAATCCACTTGCAACAGTGATGTCTTCAAATCGCTTGCCTTCTTTATTTAAGTAAAGCCGATTCGATTCCCCTACACCGTAACTAACAAATAAGTCTTTATAGCCATCGTTATTAATATCGCCCACCGTTACACCCATAGAATGCTCTCGGTTGGTTCTAAATAATCGGACTTGCTCCGTTACATCTCGAAATTCTAAATCACCAAGGTTTTTATATAACCGATCTGATTGGGTGCCTCCAGTTAGAAAAATATCATCAAAGCCATCATTATTATAATCAAAGAAGGCCACTCCTCCACCCATATACATAACCGAAGTATGGGCATGGTCTATGCCTGCTAATGATGTTATATTTTCAAATTGTAGTTGGGCATAAGTATAATTTGAAATTATGCTCCAAATAATAAGCGTTAAAGAAAATCTCATGATGCTTGAAAAATTGATTGAATACAAGGTTCTTCGCAAACCTTTATACGCTAATGAACAGTTTAATAATGGAAACCTTCTAGTTTTTGTGAAAGATAAAACGTCTTAATTTATAGAAAAAGCTTCCAAAAAATATTAGAAGCTTTTTCCAAAAATAATTTGTTACATTTCGATTAACAATTATTCATAAATCAGGTTAAAATCAATCCAACCGGCACCACCAGTATCGTTCAATGACCAAAAACTAATGTTAATATGCGCTCCAGATTCAAACATAAAACCTTCATCATCCACGGTTGGAACATCATAAGTAAAACTAAAATCAGTACTACCTGCTCCATAAGTTTGTTCAGCATTGGAACCCGACAATAAGGGAGCCAGATCAATGATGCTTGGATCATCAATTATATCCTGATCATAATTAGATGCATCTGCAAAGCTGGTATTGGTATGATAGTAGTACCTAGTCATAAAAAAAGAGCTTGAACTAGCACCATTTCCAGTTGAAATTATTGCAGAAATTGTTACCTGATCTCCAGGGTTAACAATAATGTCCTCCCAGTTCGAAAGTTGATCCCTCGTTTTTGCTTGACCATTAATTAATAAGTCTAGTACTTGAGGGGTTTTAGCCAATGCCTCTTCATGCTCACGAAGAACAGCATTATCGTTATTTCCTGTAACACAGGAAGTTATAATAACACCAAATAGCGCTATCAATAACAAATTTTTATATCTATTTTTCATTATTTTTTACTTTTAGTTTCTATCTAGTATATGTATTTCTAGCCATGATAGCACTCCCGTTAAAACCAGAAGGAGAATTCCAATCAAACCAAAATTCGGTTACCTGATTAGTTACCGGATCTCTTGAAACAACTTCTCCAGCACCTCCCCAAGAGATTCCAAACTGGCTTCCATGTGTAGGAACAAGAATTACATCAGAAGCAATTCTTAGTTCAACACTTCTGTCAAGTTCGTTACTAGCCAACCC
>CAZZML010000631.1:0-1950 GCA_964654735.1 uncultured Roseivirgaceae bacterium
CTAACAACATCTTATGGCTTTCATCACAAAGTTCCTTGCGGATTTAAGGTAATAGGTAATCTCTTATTTTAGTTGAGTTTTTTTATCAACAATCCTACCCTATCTTTGGTTATACAATCAAATTAAATTAAAGATGGATATTCGAAGTTTATTTTTAGGAATTGCCACAGTTATTTTTTCTTGCGAATCTTCAACTACAGAAAACACCGAAGCTGCTGAAGAAGTTATTGTAGTAGCTAAGGCCGCAACCATTGACACCACTTCTGCAAATTACATGCTGCTTAAAAACCAGTGTCTTATTTGTCATGGGGGTGCTCCAAGTCATGATGAACTTATAGCCCCTCCAATGGCTGCCATAAAATGGCGGTACTCTAAACAGTTTAAAAATAAAGAAGACTTTGTAAACGGCTTGGTTGCTTGGGGGTTAAACCCAACCGAAGAAACTGCTTTAATGAAAGGTGCTGTGAAAAGATTTAAGGTAATGCCAAAACCTGCTACCAGTGAAGGTGACCTGCGCATAATAGCAGAATTTGTGTATGATAATGAATTGCAAGAGCCGGAATGGTTTGCAGAGCACTTTAAACAAATGCACGGTGAAAAAGGTGGTAAAGGAATGGGCATGAAAAAGAAGCAAGACTAAGAAGAAGTTGAAGATAGTATCCATTAACATCGAATTTTTATGAATACTATCCTCATTTTTGGATTACTTATAATTACTGCCCTTATTTTAGGAAAGTTGGTTAGTTATATCGGGCTTCCTAAAATAACGGGCTATTTATTTGCGGGCATCTTGCTAGATCCAAATATTTCGGGTTTAATCACTCCAAATTTTCCCGACCTTACCAACGATATTTCTAATTTTTGCTTGGCGTTTATCACCTTTGAAGTAGGTAGTACTTTATACTTACCTAAACTAAAAGCGCAAGGAAAAGCTCTAGGTCTAATGACCATTTTAGAAGCCCTGCTAGCCTTTGTTTTTGTTTTTGGAGGCATTTATTTTGCCAGTACTTTCCTGCTACCAAACAACCTTTTAGCCTTTGCTTTTCCGTTTAGTTTATTAATAGCCACATTAGCTAGTCCAACAGACCCTTCAGCAACCTTGGCCATTGCCCATCAATACAAAGCTAAAGGATCGGTTTCCTCTACCATAATGGGCATTGCTGCTTTTGATGATGCCGTGGGGTTATTATTATTCTCAATTGGTCTTGGTTTGGCTAAATCAAGTGTTGGAACTGATGCTTCGGTAATGGCAGGGGTGATTGATTCTTTATTCGAAATTGGAGGAGCTTTGATCGTAGGTGTGGTTATTGGTTTAGTCTTCAACTTTGCATATAAGTTTTTTAAAACCACCTCTAAAGGAGCAGTAAATGCTATTTTATTAGGATTAATCGCTTTTAGTTATGGAGTGAGTAGTTGGTTAAATTTTGATGCGCTTATTACCACTATGACTCTTGGGTTTATGGTAACTAACTTTAACTTAAAGAGCAGTGAAATTTCAGAGACGCTGGAAACTTATACCGAGGAAATTATTTTTATTTTATTCTTTGTACTAAGTGGACTACACCTCAATTTAGGAGGATTTGGAGATGCGATTCCTTTTATCATCGTGTTTGTTATTTTTAGATCACTTGGTAAATACACAGGTGTAATAACAGGCGCAATACTTACAAAACAACCTGCTTCGATTAAAAAATACGTGGTGGGTGGGCTCATTCCTCAAGGAGGTATTGTGGTTGGTTTAGCACTGTTTGTTCAGCAAATTGAAGCCTTTAATGCCTTTGGAGGCTTGATGCTCAATATTATAATGGGTACAACCATTTTACACGAAATATTTGGGCCTATTATAGCCAAAGCCAGTTTGCGTAAAGCCGGGGAGATTAAATAAATTAACTCCAGCTAACTCCATTATACCGTATTTGAATGATACCTTAAATCCGCAAGGAAAATCTA
>CAZZML010000632.1:0-1944 GCA_964654735.1 uncultured Roseivirgaceae bacterium
TGTTATGGATAAATTAGAAAATACTGACTTTATTGAGAAAATTAAACCTGGTAAGGTGTTTTTTCAGACAGCGGATGCCGTTAGGGAATTAGGCAAAGAATAGTCGAACTGTTGTTGAGTGCTGATAAATACTGAAAGGGTAATATTTCACAAAAATTCGGGTAATAGTTGGCATTTTTTTTATTTTCTAGACATTATGATATATTACTCATTCGTTTACTAAACTGAAAAATTGAACAGAAATAATATCTACTCAAAAATTTTTTACAGTATTTTAGGATTATTATGATTAAATTAAATTTCCCCAAATTTTTTGCTTTACTTTTGCTAGGTTTTATTAACAATAGCTACGCTATTGATACTTACAATTTCACGACTAAAACCTTGAAAATACCTCAGGTAATGGTTGGCGATACTACATTTAATGATGTTGAGATAAAGTTAAATGATTTTGAGGTTCTGGCGGTCGGTGATGATCCTTTAGTTGGAATTCTTGATGAAGGTCTTGTATTGCAATTTACCAGTGCTACCAGACAGGCAGGACAGTTACACATCACAATGGAGCTAACAAGTAAGGACAAGGATAGATCGTATAGGGTTGGAAAATCGCACAAAGCCAGAGTTACCGATAATATTGGCTTAATTTATGACGTAGAGAGTGTATCAATTCCTAGAATCAGCGAATCAGAAACCAGCATATTTCATTTATTTGATGCCGATACACCGGTAACCGTTATTTATACCTTTGATGACCTTGATCCTCAAGCCACCTCAATAAGTTTGCTGGATATATTATTCGGAAGTAATAGCCCCGCTTACAAACTAAGGGATCTTCCAATCGAAGAATTTGATGTGACTCAATAAATTTTTTGATCTGAAATCATGAAAACAGAGTTAACTTTGTAGAGGCTTTAGGTGATTTGACGGAATAAACTTCCCAGGATTACGCATTATTTTTGTTTCTGACCAGACTATCTCAAATTGTTTGGTCAGGAGTAAAAGGAAAAGTTGCTAAGTTAATTTCGTCAAACCACCTTAACTGCAACATAGGCTTAACTCACTGTTAAAGCCCCTTCCTCCTTATAAATGTATCAACTTAAATTCCGCGAGTTCAGGTAGTCTGAGATTTAGATTCTAGACAAAAAGACTTCGGCTTATGAAGGATTTTTTCCTTATTTTAACGTTGCTGCATCCATCGAAAATAAACCTGACCATCATCACATTCCCAGCGTAATTTTTTTGTACCGTATTTTGTTTTCAGTAATTTACAATTCTGTTCAACCTTGAACTGTTCCCAATTGGCATCATCAACATTCACGCTGAAATATAAACTGTATAATTTAATAATGGCTAAAGTAAATATTAAAATAAGAACACAATCCAGGGGTTTATTACGAAAATATTGAATGATTTTTTTTATATGAGCCATATTTTCACCGTTTTCTTTATTATTTATTTCCAGCTCCTTAGTTCTACTTTGTCAGATTACTAAAGTAGGGTGCGTTGTACGCACCATTGCGTTAGCAAAAGGGCAAACAACGCCGATTGGTGCGTGCAACGCACCCTACAAAAATACGTTTGAGTAACCATCGATCTGGATTGACAAAGTAGAATGAGCCTCTTTCCTTGAAAAATAATGTAACCTTGATGCACAACGAAGCAGAATCAAGGTTTTATCATTCGATTCCCTATTTTAGTTTCGCTGTATCAAGCCTACATCTATCTAAGGGAGATGTAAACAAATAATCATCCAATATTGCTGGTCTTTTTGTCCGTCTTCTACACCTTGAATACGAACAAAAATACTGCGTCTATTGCCCAAGTAATTCCGTGCGCGTTTGTCAATAAGAATTGGTTTACAGGGTTGAAAAATTAATTAAGATGCCTAACAAATAAATAATATCTTTTTCTGTGTGACTAGCAGAAACCTGTAACCTGATTTCT
>CAZZML010000633.1:0-1936 GCA_964654735.1 uncultured Roseivirgaceae bacterium
CCTAAATCTAATGTAATAATTCTAGACTCTTTAATTAAAGTTCCGTTAGCATCCCAATCTTCGTATTCTAAATAAAAACTGGTACGAATCGGACCTATCATTATGGTTTTATAGTTGGTAAAGTTTTTAGAAGTAAAATAGGTGCTGTCACTTTTAATGGCAATACCACCACAACCACGACTTATACCTACATGGAAATTATCTAAGCCTTCACCGGTATCTTCATGATAGGATCCAGTTCCTTCTATATGTTTTTTGTACCATTTATTGATAATAGGATACTCAACTTTTTTTAGCCAACAATCTACTCCACTTGAAAGCGTACCTCCTTCAACACCACCTTCAAACATTTTTTGTGCAGTAGGACCAAAGACTCTAAAGGCTACTTTATCATTTTCCCAAGTATAATCATCTGTTCGCTCAGGAACAAAACGAGAATAACAGATTTCTTTTCTTTCCGGTAATTCAGCATTAGGAATATGAACAATTTTATAATTGGTAAAAGAGTTCGCTGCAACTTTAGGCTGAAAAAGCATCAAATCTACCATTCCATCATCGTTTGAATCTTCATACTGAATAACTTGTTGCACACCATCTTTATCTTGAACAACATAATCATAAAGGTTATCTTCTTCTTGTAATTTTAGGTCTGATTTAGTGATTTCTACAGTTTCAAAGGACCGCTCAATATCTAAATTATTTTTAATCGTAATTGTTTTGGTTGCTGTTTTACAGGATACGAAAAATAAGATTCCAGAAAGGAGGATTATTTTAGTTAGTTTCATGAGTTTTAATATCAACTTTTATATTTAAAACTGGATTCCTGCCTTGTACCTCCGCTAAAGCTTTAGCGACATGTGGACGCAGGAATGACATAGTAGCTTTAAATTAATTAATCTCTTTTGTCTATAGGCAAATTGATTCTACTTTTCATTAGCAGGTTTTCCAATGGTAGCCAATATTCCACCATCAACATAGATTATTTGTCCGTTTATAAAATCACTTGCTTTAGATGATAAAAACACTGCTGTTCCTGCTAAATCTTCCGGGTCTCCCCAACGACCAGCGGGTGTTCTACCTACAATAAAATCATTAAATGGATGTCCGTCAACTCTTATCGGAGCTGTTTGTTCAGTAGCAAAATATCCAGGACCAATACCATTAATTTGTACATTGTGTTTGGCCCATTCGGTCGCCATATTTCTTGTCAACATTTTGAGTCCGCCTTTAGCTGCTGCGTAGGCACCAACGGTATTCCGACCAAGCTCACTCATCATAGAACATATATTGATAATTTTTCCATTTTTACGATCCATCATTCCTTTAATTACATGTTTTGCCATGATAAACGGACTTACTAAATCTACCTTTAACACTTCTTCAAAATCGGTAACTTCCATTTCTTCTAGTGGTGTCCGTTTGATAATCCCTGCGTTATTGACTAAAATATCAATGACACCTACTTCTTTTTCAATTTTAGTGATTGCTTTTATAACTTGTTGTTCATCAGTTACATTGAATTTATATCCATATACAGACAACCCCCATGATTTATATTGTTGAATAGCTTTATCTAATTTTTCTTGTGAGGAATTTCCGTTAATGACCAATGTTGCTCCAGCTTCACCAATACCTTTTGCCATTGCCATACCTAAACCGTGTGTTGCACCGGTTATTAGAGCTGTTTTTCCTGTTAAGTTGAATAGGTTGTTCATATTTATCTTAACTCAGTTATTTTACAATGATCCATATCACCATAATCTAAATTTTCTCCTGCCATTCCCCAGATAAATACGTAATTACAGGTTCCTGAACCTGCGTGAATAGACCAAGGTGGTGAAATAACTGCTTGCTCATTTGCCATCCATATGTGACGTGTTTCTTGTGGTTTTCCCATAAAATGAGATACAGCTTGGTCTTCAGGAACTTCAAAATA
>CAZZML010000634.1:0-1936 GCA_964654735.1 uncultured Roseivirgaceae bacterium
GATTTATTGCAGTTTGCATTCTCATTACGAACCCTATTGCATAAAGCGGGTTAAACTTTCTCATATTTTTTGAATATCGAAATCGATTATCCCTGCCTTGCCGCCATAGCCTGACGGCTATGGTAGTACGTACGGGATGGTTTTTCAAGGTAAAATAAATGCTTTTGAGAGAAGGCAATTTTAATTATCTCCTTCTTCCTCTTGAGCTACCACCTCTTGAACCCCTATAATCTCTTTTGGGGTCTCTGCCTCCGCTTCTTTTTCGCCCACCACCTTTATAGCTTGAGCCGCCTCCATTTTCCCCTCGCGAAGAACGTTTAGGTCCTTCGTCATCCCTATTTACCCGAATGCTTCTGCCTTCTATTTCAAGGCCACTAAACTTTTCTTCAAAGCCTTTGGTTGCATCTGAATCAATGTCGAAAAAGGTGCTGGTTTTTTGCATACTAATATCCCCCACATCGCTACGTTTAATACCAGCAGTATCAGATACATAATGCACAAAGTCAGGAATGGTCATCCCATCTATGGTACCAATATTGATAAAGTATCTGTTATTTCCTCCTCCGCTATACTCTGAACCCCTGCGATCTCCTCTATCTCTACGATCTCTTCTGTTGCCTTTATCACCATCTCGGGCTCGGCCTCCTTGAAGTTCGTTCAAATCGCCCTCGTTACCATCTTGAATAAGCAAATGGTCTAACTGTGTGGTTATTAGCCTTTTTAATAAATCATTCTCACTTAAATGAGCGAATTTACCATGGAGGCTGTATAAAATATCATTGGCTTGTTCATCAACTTCCGTGTTCAAAATTAAGTTCGCCCAGTTATTAATCCGGCTGGCCTTTAATTCCTCCACCGAAGGCACCTCCACTTTTTCAAATGTAACCTTAATGCGTTTCTCTAGCTCAGTTATTCTTCGCCCTTCTCTGGGGTTAATAAATGCTAGCGAAATACCTTTTTTACCTGCACGACCTGTTCTACCACTTCTATGTGTGTAACTTTCTAGCTGGTCAGGCAATTGGTGATGCATTACGTGAGTTAAATCGTTAACATCAATTCCACGAGCTGCCACATCCGTTGCTACGAGCAATTGCATAGCCCGGGTTTTGAAACGCTTCATTACAGCATCTCTTTGTGCTTGAGATAAATCACCATGAAGTGCTTCTACCCCATAGCCTAAATTACCTAGATCATCTGCAATTTGCTGTGTTTCGCGCTTAGTACGGCAAAACATAATGGCACGCATTTCAGGTTGTAAATCCATAAACCTACGCAATGCAAGCACTTTATTGGAGCCTTTTGTAACCACATATTGGTGGGTAATATCAGTATTTGATTTTTGCTCGGCATTAATGGCCACCTCCAAAGGAGCGTCCATATACTTCTTAATAATTCTACGGATTTCCTTGGGCATAGTAGCCGAAAATAACCACGTAACTCTATCTTCTAATGTATGAGAAAGAATATTATCAATATCTTCCTTAAAGCCCATATTCAGCATTTCATCTGCTTCATCGAGCACAACATACCGAACATTGGTAAGACTTACTGCCTTACGTTTTATCAAATCTAATAAACGGCCAGGAGTTGCAACAATAATTTGAGTAGGCTTTTTGAGGGCTTTTATTTGGTTTACAATATTGGCACCTCCATAAACAACTTCTACATTTAGTTTTTTATTATGTTTGGCAAACTCTTTTAACTGAGCAGCTGTCTGCTGCCCAAGTTCGCGTGTGGGAGCCATAATAAGAGCCTGAGTGGCTTTATTATCAACATCAACAAGTTCTATTAATGGTAGGCCGAAAGCAGCAGTTTTGCCTGTTCCCGTTTGTGCTAACCCGATAAAATCAGTTGGGTTATTTTCTAGTAACATTGGTATTGCTTGCTGCTGTACTGGGGTTGGGTTCTCAAAACCCATTTGATCTAGCACTTCCAC
>CAZZML010000635.1:0-1927 GCA_964654735.1 uncultured Roseivirgaceae bacterium
CTTACGCCTAGCTCTTTAAATGTTCTCAATGCTGTAGTATTAAGCTGCAAAAGTACGCAATCTAGTATTGTATAACGATATAAGCACAAGTGGACACTTACGCTAGCTAGATGCATTTAATACTCACAACTCCAAACTTCCTTAATACTCTTTCATTTTCATTTCTCCCACGGTCATATTCATTTCTTGGGCTTTGCGCCTTTCGAGGCTGGCTTCATAAGCTGATACTCCGTGTAATTCGGAAAGATAATCTAAATGACCCGGAGAAGTGACTACCATAATATCATCTGGGGTGATTTCATTCGGATGATCGTACCCACAAGACTCTGCGAGCATTTGAGTTTCTTTATAAAGCACCTCAGCGTAAGTGGCTATGCGCTTGGCTGCTGCTTGAATATCCAAGGCTTTTTCAAGGCTCTTGTTTTGCGTAGCAATACCTGTAGGGCATTCGTTTGTATGGCATTCTAATGCTTGAATACAACCCAAAGATAACATAAAACCACGTGCCATATATACGGCATCTGCACCCAAAGCCATGGCTACAGCCACATCTATAGGGGTTGATATTTTACCACTGGCAAAAATCACAATCTTATCTCTAATGCCTTGGCTTTTAAAAGCCCAATCGGCCACAGCTACTGCCTGCTTCATAGGCAAGCCTGCATACGAACTTAGTACATGAGGTGCAGCTCCCGTACCTCCATCTCCACCATCAATAACAATATAATCAGGGCCACGACCGGGCTGTTCTTTTAAGGTTTTAGCTACTTCTTCAATTTCTGCCGTATGGCCAATCACCATTTTAATGCCCACAGGTTTTTTTGTAATTTTTCGTACGTGATCAATAAAATCGAATAAGCCAGCCACATCATTAAACTCTTTATGTCGGGCAGGAGAATAGGCATCTTTGCCCATTGGAATTTTTCGAATTTCAGAAATTTCTTTCGTGATTTTTTCTTTAAGAAGCATCCCTCCTTTTCCGGGTTTTGCCCCTTGTGCCAACTTAATCTCAAACATTTTTACCTGTGGATGTTCTGCTTGTTTTCGAAGTAACTTATCATCTAAGTTGCCTTCCGCATCTCTAATTCCATATTTGGCTGTACCAATTTGAAATATTAAATCAGCCCCACCATACTCGTGGCAAGGTGCTAAACTACCTTCTCCTGTATTATGCATAATACCGGCCATTTTTGCTCCTGCATTAAGTGCTGCGTGTGCTCGGTACGAAAGTGCCCCAAACGACATCGCACTAATGTTTACAAAATGCTCCATCGTTACTGGTTCTACTCCTGTATGTTCTCCAATTACCACTTTATAAGCTCGGCCGACCTTATCCCCAGTTTTAGATTTGGTATTGGTAAAAGTGGCGGGCATAATTAAGGTAGTGCCTACTTTATCCATATCAATCTGGCTACCGAAACCTATGGTGTTTCTTACACCTAATGAAGATTCATAAATCCAATTTCTGGTTATTCGACTGTAAGGTGTTTCTTCCTGATCGTTTAAAAACAGGTACTGACGTAGCAATGGCCCCATTTTTACAAGCAATTTTCTTCCCCAAATAACCACGGGGAAAACCCGTTGAACAGGATAATTCTTTTGGGTTTTATCGTGTATGTACACAAAAACAACTCCCATAATAAGAGCTGAAATGAGAAACTGACTGTATAGCAATTTCAAGAGTTGCCAAACCGTGTAATGTGTAAAATTGATTTCTAAAACGAAATACCCGTACCCAAATGTGGCAGCACTCGCAAGTAGCAACCAAAGCAGTACCTTAAGGTTTAGAGATTTAAAAAGGGAACTAAATGAAGGAGCTTTGCTTACACTCGTTCCTGCGAATCTTCGTTCTTCGGCCATAATAAAAGAATAGGTTTTAACCTGATTAATTCATGAATATTTGTTATGAGCATTTTAAGTGTCTGCC
>CAZZML010000636.1:0-1922 GCA_964654735.1 uncultured Roseivirgaceae bacterium
TTTTTAAAGAATAAATATACGCTAATTTTACGTATTATTTCTCCCTCCCTTTGGGAGGGTCGGGGTGGGATTTACAAAGACTTCGTTCTACCACCATCAACAGGAAGATTAATTCCGTTAATGTAGGCAGCAGCTTCACTTGCCAAAAAGGCGACAGCATTCGCTATTTCCCCTGGTTGGGCAAATCGTTTAGCAGGGACTGCATTTTTCATTGCTTTTGAAACTTCTTCAACCGATTTGCCGGTTTTCTGGGCTTTATTATTTATAATTTCTGTCAATCGTTCTGTTGCCGTAGCTCCGGGAAGTACATTATTTACAGTAATACCATACTCTGCTAATTCATTTGCTAGGGTTTTACTCCAATTTGCAACAGCACCTCTGATAGTATTTGACACCCCTAATCCGTCTAAAGGTTGTTTCACTGAAGTGGAAATGATATTGATAATTCTCCCAAAATCTGATTCTTTCATTCCCGGCACAACGGTTTGTACCAAGATATGATTACTTTTTAAATGTTGTGTGAAAGCCTGTTCAAAATCTTCTAAATCAGCTGAAAATGCGGGTCCACCTTTTGGTCCGCCGGTATTGTTGACCAATATATGATAGGTACCAATATTTTTTAGATGTTCAGCTACTTTTTCACCCAATTCTGTTGGATTCTGAAAATCAGCAACTATATAATTATGTGTTTGATACGTGTTTGGTAACTCCGTAAGTACATCTAATAATTTTTCTTCATTTCTGGCTATCAATGTAACATTTGCTCCTAATTCTGCTAATGCCATCGCCGTTGCTTTACCAATACCTTGAGTGCTTCCGCAAACTAAGGCGTTTTTGTTTTTTAAGTTTAAGTTCATTCCCATCCCAACCTTCCCAAAGGGAAGGAGTTTATTTTTAGTTATTAATTTACTTTTTACTGCCATCACGAGGAATGAGGTACGAATGACGTGGTGATCTCTTTAATCTTAACGAATTTGTTATAAGAGATTGCCACGTCGTTCCTCCTCGCAATGACGGTCAATATTTTATACACACATTTTTCGCTTCTGTAAAAAAACGTAAGGCTTCGAATCCACCTTCACGACCCACACCAGATGCTTTTACACCGCCAAAAGGTGTTCTTAAATCGCGTAACATCCATGTATTTACCCAAACAATTCCTGTTTGTAATTTATTTGTCATTTGCATGGTACGTTTTAAGTTGTTTGTCCACAAGGTAGCGGATAATCCATACTTTACTTTATTGGCCATTTCTAATACTTCATCTTCAGTTTTAAATGGCATTATGGTTACTACAGGGCCAAATATTTCTTCTTGATTAACTCTGCATTCATCAGTTGATACTTCAATAACCGTAGGCTGAAGGTAATAACCTTGCTCAAAATTTTTGATTGTGACTCTGTCACCTCCACAAAGAATTGTTCCATTTTCTTCTTTGGCAATATCAATATACTGCATTACTTTTTCTAGATGTGCTTTTGAAACCAAAGCACCAATATTGGTAGTTTCTTCTGATGGATGCCCGACTTTCAATTCTTTTACCCTTTCTACAAAATCAGCTTTAAATTTATTATAAATAGAGTGTTCAACAAAAATCCGACTTCCGCAAAGGCAAATTTGTCCTTGATTGGCAAAAGATGAACGGACTGTAGTTTCTAACATATCTTCATAATCGCAATCAGCAAATATGATATTCGGATTCTTTCCACCGAGTTCCAATGATAATTTTTTAAACATTGGAGCTGCAACTCTGGCAATATGTGCTCCAGTTGCTGTTCCTCCTGTAAAGGAAATGGCTTTAATGTCTGGATGTTCCACAATAGCTTGCCCTGTTGAGGTGCCTAAACCGTGGACTATATTTAATACCCCTTTTGGGAGGCCAGCCTCTTTAAGTATATCTCCTAATAAATACGCTGTCATTG
>CAZZML010000637.1:0-1917 GCA_964654735.1 uncultured Roseivirgaceae bacterium
ATGGTTGGCAATTGGAATGCGTAATAGATTATTCATGAATTATTCAGGTTAAAGGTTACTTAAATTTAGGATAGGAAATTCCTTAGTCGAACTCAGGTTTAAACTTCTCCTCTATCCACAATCTATATTGCAATGTTTACTAATTTTGTAAAAAAAATAAAATGGAGAAGCCCGTAATTATATTTGGTGCAGGATCGGTAGGGAAGAATGCGAAACAAATTTTTGAAAGTAATGGTGTGTTGGTATATGGTTTTTTAGACGATGACGATTCATTGATAGATACTGAAATAGATGGCATAACTGTATTTGGTGCAACAGATGCCGAATCTATGCTAAGTGTTATTGGCTCTGAATGTGAAGCATTTGTAGCGGTGGATGAGAATGAAATTAGAAAGACTATTATTAATGATTTAATAGAAAAGAATAAAGTAATGCCCATTAATGCCATTCATTCTAGTGTAATAATGACCGAATCGTCTAATGTGGGGCATGGCAATTTTATAAATGCTCAGGTCGTTCTTGGCCCAAATAGTGTTATTGGTCATCATTGCATATTGCATCTTAAAGCCGCAATTGATGAAGGCGTAACCATAGGTGATTTTGTGCAAATTGGCATGGGCTGTAATATTAATGCAGGTGTTATTATTGAAGATGAGGTTTTTATTGGTGCAGGTGTTACGATTGTTGCAGGAATAAAGATCGGTAAAAGAGCTCGGATTGGAGCAGGTTCGGTGGTAGTAGCACATGTAAAAGAAAATGCGGTTTTATTTGGTAATCCTGCCTCAGAAGTAAAATAATTATTACATTTATTTTTTATTGATAGTTAGACCTATGGCGCGAATTTCTGAATCGGAACTTATTATTACCAAAGATGGCAGTATTTATCACTTAAATCTTAAGCCACAGCATATTGCCGATACGGTAATAGCAGTGGGTGATCCGAGCAGGGTTTATGGTATTAGTAAACATTTTGACAAAATAGAATTTGAGATGAATAAGCGTGAATTTATCACGCATGTAGGCACTTATAAGGGCAAAAGAATTACCGTTATAAGTACAGGAATGGGTACTGATAATATTGAAATATTTATGACCGAGCTTGATGCTTTGGTTAATATCGATTTTAAAACGAGAGAGGTTAAGAAAGACAAGAGAAAGCTTCAAATAGTGCGAATTGGAACCTCTGGAGCCATTCAAGAAGATATTCCAGTTGGAGCGTTTATAGCTTCAGAATATGGCTTGGGGCTTGACACACTTAATTATTTTTATAATTTTAAGCATAATCCAAGAGAACAAGAATTGGTGGAAGAAATTCAAAAAGCCACTAATTTGGGCTTTACTCCATACTTATCGAAGTGCTCGGCCAAACTTATGAAAAAATTTGGCTTTGATATGATAAAAGGGAACACCATTACGAGCCCTGGTTTCTTTGCTCCTCAAGGAAGAAAAATAAGGCTTCCACTTCGGCTTCCTAACTTAGTCAGGGATTTAACACAGTTTCATAGTAATGGTTTTTGGTTAACTAATTTTGAGATGGAAACTGCAGCATATTATGCATTGGCCAAATTAATGGGGCATGAAATGCTAAGTTTGAATGCCATTATTGCCAATAGAACAAAGGATGAATTTTCTAAAGATTATACCAAAGTGGTGGATGAATTAATAATTACAACCCTCAATCGAATCTAATCGAATCTAATCTTAGGGATTGACCGTAAATAAGGTTTACAGAATTGGCGAAGTAATTTCGAACTTTCTCAAGGCGTAAAAACTGCGAATAGCCATAGCTACTTAAACCCGCATTATGCAATAGGGTTCGTAATGAGAATGCAAACTGCAATAAATCAGGAGTTTATATTCGCAAAGCGTAACTTCTCAATATCCGCAGGTAGTTTTTGGATTTTACTTTTAGAATGC
>CAZZML010000638.1:0-224 GCA_964654735.1 uncultured Roseivirgaceae bacterium
CCCTTTCGACAATGGATGGATTAAATATAATTTTGGTGCGTGCAACGCACCCTTTTATAATCTGACAAAGTAGAATTACCATATTGCAGGTTACTCTTGATTATAACGTTATACTGGATCATTTCAATTGACCGTGTCATTCCGACCAGCGGGACGACTGCATGGATGCAGAAGGTAGGGCAATGCAGGAGCTATTGCCGAGGCATCTTGAGTCTAGGTTACTA
>CAZZML010000638.1:234-1902 GCA_964654735.1 uncultured Roseivirgaceae bacterium
CGGCATGTAGTAGGGTAACGCAGGAGCAGTTGCCGAGGAGCTATTGCCGAGGAATCTTGAGTCTAGGTTACTACTGAGCAAAATATTAAAACATGACATGCTATAAAAACACTTTTTCTTCCTATAGTCGCTACTAATGATTTATATGATCTAAGATTACTGTATAACCGATAATAGAGAATATGCTATGGAAAGACTCCTTACCACGACTTCTATCCCTGAGCAGTCTCTTAACAAAACCTAACTTTTACAGGGAATGACACCAATGCCTGAACGTGAAAAAAAACATCAAACATTACAGAAAGCCTTAGAAATTAATCTCGACAACTGTAAATATGGAACCATTGTTGAAATTGGGGCGGGCCAGGAAGTTGCCAGAAACTTTTTCAGAGCAGGTGGGGCCGCAGGAACAGTTGCCAAAACCATGTCAGCCTATGACATGCAAGTCAGTGATGATATCTATGGTACTGAAGAATCAGGTCGCTATGTAAGTCGCAGTCGCCTAGTAAAAATGCTGAATAAAGAATATACAGCGGTTACAGACCTTTTAACAGCTAAACGCCCTAAAAACACCACGTTTTTTTCTTATGCCGCGACAGTCACAGCAAAAAGCTACTTACAAAAAAATGAATGTCATGGCTGGATAGGTATACGACTACAGCTGTATAGAGAAGCCGCACCCAGCGATATTATTCTACATGTCCGCATGCTGGACAACGATGGTAGTGCCCAACAAGAAGCCTTAGGTGTCATCGGGGTTAATTTAATTCACGCTGCGTTTAATCACTTTACTAAACCCAAAAAAATCATTGAATCTTTAGTTGATGATCTGGAACCTGGACGTCTTGAAATCGATATGATTAATTTTTCAGGACCTTATTTTGAAGAAACTGAAAATAGATTAATGAACCTGCACCTGGTTCACCACAATCTAACACACGCCATCATGTTTAACCCGAAAGGGGAAGTACAAATACCGGCTGAATTATTATATAAGAAAAACATTCTTGTTATTCGCGGGTCATTTCAGCCTCTTACTAAAGTACATCTTGATATGACCAAATGTGGGCAGGAACACTTCAATCAAATGGAATATATCGATACTGATAGAACTATTGTATTGGCTGAACTTAGCATGGCCAGTCTGACTGTTGGTGACAAAATTAATGACACTGACTTTCTTGCCCGTGTAGATATGCTTATTACGCAAGGTTATAACGTTATGATTTCCAACTATTTGCGTTATTTTCGCTTACGTGAACATTTCCGCCGTTATACCCAACAGCAAATTGGCATGATATTAGGTATTACTAACCTAGACCTGATTTTTACTGAAGAATACTATAAAAACCTGGAAGGTGGTGCATTGGAAGCCTTTGCGAAATTATTTCCAGATAATACCCACTTGTATATTTATCCAATGAAAAGTGAGGAACAAGAACTCATCACAGCTAACAATTTTAGTCCACCCAAAACTTTACGGCACTTATACCGGCACTTTTTAGAAAATGGCTATTTAATTGGCCTGGAAAATTTCGATGAAAGTTTGCTTCATATCAACCCTTCTGAAGTTCACAAAGAAATTAAAAAAGGCCGCGGTGATTGGGAAAACGATGTACCGGAATCTATCGCTGAAATGGTTATAAATAAAAAACTACTAGGTTTTGC
>CAZZML010000639.1:0-1902 GCA_964654735.1 uncultured Roseivirgaceae bacterium
ATTCCTTTTTTATATTGCTTAGTTTTTAATAAACTCAATTCTAAACAAGTAAATTTGCAGAGGCAATGCTTTTAGTCATCCACTCCGTCAGTCTTCATGGTCACTAGTCAACCATAATCGGACTAAAAACTAAGTTTTCTCATGCATTTTCCTGATATATAGAACTGATAAATGGCTTCTGTTTCAATGAGCAATAAACGCGAACTTTCAAACAATTCCAATCAATTAGTACTTCAGTACAATACCGCAATTATTTTTATGGGTATAAGCTTAGGCATCTGGAAAAAAATAATCGTCCAATATTTGGGCAGGATTTTTGTTTGTCATCAGTGCTGTAGAAATAGGCGCATAGCAGGCTACGTAACTATTGCTACTGTGCTGATGACGGACAAAAAAACTAGCAAGGATGGATGATTATTTGTTTCCAGGTGCCTAAGGGCCTACCAAGAACAGAATATCTAAAGATCTCTTTTTTCGTCTACTTGTGTGGTTAGATTTACTTCATGTGTAATAGGCGTATTAAGCCCTATATTTTCAATAAGAGATAAATCATAAGTGGCCTTATTTATAGCACAACGTGACTCAATCAAACGATATACATTTTTTACGGAATAGGCTAGTCGCCAGGTAACGGCATGGTCACCTGCTTCCACTAATTTGACTGATGCTGGTTTGTCCAGATTAATAGCTGCTTCTCCCTCGCATGCATTTTTCCAGGCGGCTAATAAAAATTGTTCTATTTTCTCACTAGGAAAGCCATATCCAATTTTAAAATCAAGGTGCTGCCTAAGACCTGATGTTGGCGCTTTTGTTAATACTTCAACCTTTGAGTTTCTAATTTTTGAATTGGGTAAGATAATTCGATGGCGTTCTTTTAAATCTCTGAACACAGTTTGCGTTAATGTAGTCTGGATGGCAATTCCTAATAAATTAAGTTCCTCTATTTTTACTACACTGCCTGGTTCTACATCGCCATTATATAACAACATTAAACCGTTGATATTATCGGGAGCCCACACATCTTTGGTTGAGTAAACCAGTAATAATAAAGCACCTAATACACTGGTCGCCTGTAACCAACTGGTCATGCCCCAAATATTAATGATGACCAGAATGGAGACAATAATAGCTAAAAGCACGCCTAACAGGCTAAACACTTCGGACTGATAAGTTTCTACCCGATATTTTTCACCCTCAATTTCTTTAACCCGGCCAAATTTATACAGCAAAAACATCTGGTAAAAATGTACCAATATAAATGCTAGTAAGAGATCCAGGCCTGTTAAAGATATTTGTCGTGTCAGTTGGGTATCAAAAAATGCAATAAAATATAAACCGAATAATATCAGATTAATTGCTCTTAAAGCCCACAGCTTGGTGTCGGAACTATTTTCTTCATTAGGCTTTTTAAAACCTTTAACTATCCAGCGGGAACACAAAAAAATCAGCAGATTAATACAAAGAACAATAATATCCAGCTCGGTTAGCTTTGCAGCTAAAGCAGATAGCCCTATCACTTGCTTAAAATCCCACCAACAATTGCACCCACTAATAATGGCCCCACATTCATTAATGCCAGCGTTACCCCGCCTAATGCGGCTATCATACCAAATGCGGGCAACCCACTTAAAACTGAAGCGAATGCAAATGCACCAACCCCGACAATGATGGCTGGCAGAAAAACAGCCATGATTGCTGCTCCTATACCCCCCGCTTTTTTACCACCAACTATGCCGGCAATTAATGGCCCAATAACAGGCAACCAAAATAACAATATTGATATGAATAACATCCATAACATTCCACTAGTAATACTGCCTTCGGATTCAGACATCTTTTTTCTCCGCACAGTGTATGCATTGACTAGAAAAGGGGATTGCATTTAATCGATCTTTTTTTATG
>CAZZML010000640.1:0-1898 GCA_964654735.1 uncultured Roseivirgaceae bacterium
CTGACCCCTTTGTTGCCGCCTTTGTTGCCTTAGTCCCTGACTTTCGTGGCCGAATGGATAAAGCAGTAGATATCCTCAAGCAACAGCCTTGCGATGTGTTTAACCATAACCTGGAAACAGTGCCAAGACTGTATAAAGAAGCCAGACCTGGAGCAAATTATCAAGAATCATTAAACTTGTTAAAAAAATATAAACAGGCCTATCCTCAGGCGGTGACTAAATCAGGGCTTATGCTGGGGTTGGGAGAAAAAGAAGACGAAGTCACATTAGTGATGAAAGACCTACGAGCTCATGGTTGTGGCATGTTGACGCTGGGTCAGTATTTACAACCCAGTAAAGACCATTTAGCGGTGAAAGAATATGTTACTCCTGAACAATTTGATCGCTATGCAGAAATAGCAAAATCCTTGGGGTTTGAAAATGTAGCTAGTGCACCACTAGTGCGATCTTCTTATCATGCTGATTTACAAGCGAAAGAATTAACTTAAATTGTTGCTTGGCTGTGTGTGGAGTAAAATTTCGCTCTAGTTTCCATGGTCTTCGTGGGAATTTATGCAAGGAGGCTTTAGCATCACAAACTGCTTTCCTATGTCACAGTTGCACGACAAAATTAAACCCATCTACACTCCATCAGAAAAAACTAGGGGGCTACGTTATCTAATGCTAAATCTAGGAGGTAGATATACTGGCAAAACGTTTATGGCCGTATTGTTTATGACTTAAACTACAATTTTATTTTTCGCTTAGTGTCTTCGCAGAAGGTTATAACCATGAGTTAAGCAGCTCGACCGCTTGAACGACAAGTTATAAAAGCTTCAAAGTTGTCACGTATTTAATTTTCAACGCGATATTATTCTTATTTTTTTCACAGCAAGAAAACTTGACAGGCATCGGACTCATTTCCCCCAATCTCAAGTTTTGACCTGCTTGACCTATAATCATACTTAATTATTTACAAATACATTACCATATTTTGAGAGAATTTAATTTTACTTCATATTCCACAGGCAATCTATGCGTTATAATTCATCAAAGTAAAACTAAATGGAGCTAAATAGCCATGAAACAAGTTGTTGAAATAGATTTACCCTCAGAACTTTTAATTGGTCTACATACAAATGCAGAGGGTTTTTCAGTTTTTCTAAAAGAACAAGCTGCCATTAGCTTATTTAAAGATGGCAAAATCAGTTCAGGAATCGCATCAAATTGGCTGAATATTTCACGAATAAATTTTTTAAGATTAGCTTCAGATGCTGGAGCAACCTTACTACAAGATTCTAACGATGATTATCGTCGTGAAACATCATTATTGTGATTGTTTTTAGCAATACCACACCTTTCATTGCTCTTTCCAGCATTAATAAATTGGAACTTCTTCCAAAACTATTTGGACAAGTTCATGTTGTTACTGAAGTTATAGAAGAATGTGCAGTAGGTGGGATTATTCCAGTGCCTGACTTAAGAATATTACCTTGGGTTGTTGAAGTTCATTCATCTCAAGCAATATCAATTAGTATCTTATTAGAGCTAGACAAGGGAGAGAAATATACCTTGCAAATGGCAAAGGAATTTGAAGCTGATAGAGTGATAATTGATGAAAAGATTGGACGTGATATTGCTGAATATCTTGGGTTAGAAGTAACAGGAACACTAGGCATATTACTTAAAGCTAAACAAAATGGTTGGATTGAATCATTTACAGAAAGTGCCAAAGCCATGTCAGACCAAGGTATACACTACAATAAAGCGCTGATTAATAAATTAGCCAAGGCCATTGGTGAAGATTGATCACGCACAAAGTAGCCCTCTATTATTTCTGAGCTTACAATTTAATATTTCAAGTTGGCTGGTCGAGTAGACGGGCTCTCCCAATGAGTTAAACAATGCTTCGATAATAC
>CAZZML010000641.1:0-1896 GCA_964654735.1 uncultured Roseivirgaceae bacterium
TAAAACAGGGCAGTATTGGAAGAGTATTATGGGCAAAATCTAGAGAAGCACATTCGGGTCCGCATAGCGATTGGTTTTGGGATAAAGAAAAATCTGGAGGTGGAGCCATGGTAGATTTAGGTTGTCATTGTATTGAGATTAGTAGAAATTTTATAGGCAAAAATATAAAACCAATAGAAGTAATGTGTTGGGCAGATACGCAAGTGCATCCTATTGAAGCAGAAGACCATGCCATAGGTTTGGTAAAATATGCTAATGGAGCCATTGGTCAGTTTGAAGTAAGTTGGACTTTTAGAGGAGGAATGGATTTAAGAGATGAAGTTATGGGTACGGAAGGAACCATTTGGATTAATAATTTCTTACGTACAGGTCTTGAGATGTTTAGCACAGGTAAAGGTGACGGTTATGTTGCTGAAAAAACGGAGGTGAGTAATGGATGGTTATTCCCTGTCGGGGATGAATCTCACGATTTGGGCTATCCAAATATGTTTACCGATATGTTTGAATCCATAGAAAAAAAACGTGAGCCCTTAGAAAGTTTCTATGATGGATATATTGTAAATACCATTTTAGATGCTGCCTATAAATCTACTGAAACAAAAGTTTGGGAACCTGTACTAATTGAAGATTGGAGAGGGGATGAGCCAAGTACTTCCAACGTAGAAATGAATTCTTATGATGATGAACATTATTTGATAAAAGAAGAAATTTTACCTAATGGAGATGTGAAAATAATTCTTAAACATAAAGTAACAGGTACCATTTCTCAAAAAATAATTCTTAAACCCTCATAGAGGGCTTTATTAATAGAAATAATTATACCGTCCCAACACAATTCTGGAGAGGGAGTTTAATTTAAATATATGGCAAATATAAATACAAAAGGCAAAGAAGATCATACCTATGATGCTATAGTAATAGGTTCAGGTATTAGTGGAGGTTGGGCAGCAAAAGAATTATGCGAAAAAGGATTAAAAACATTAGTGCTTGAAAGAGGGCGTAATGTAGAACATATTAAAGATTATCCTACAGCTAACCTACATCCTTGGGAAATTCCACATCGAGGTACTTTACCTTTTAAAACTAAAGAAGAAAATCCAATTATTAGCAAATGTTATGCCTTTAGAGAAGAAACAAAACACTTTTTTGTTAAAGATAAAGAGCATCCCTATATACAAACCAAACCTTTTGATTGGATTAAAGGCTATCAAGTTGGAGGGAAATCTTTGATGTGGGCAAGATGGACACAACGATGGAGTGAAACAGATTTTGAAGCTAATGCCAAAGAAGGTATAGCTGTAGATTGGCCTATCCGTTATAAAGATATTGCTCCATGGTATAGTTATGTGGAGAAATTTGCTGGAATTAGTGGAAATAAAGACGGATTAGCTCAAATACCTGATGGTGAATTTTTGCCACCCATGGAAATGAATTGCTTAGAAGATTATTTTAAGAAAGCTTTAGATTCTAATTATGACAACAGGCATTTAGTAATTTCTAGAACGGCGAATCTAAGTGTAAGACATCTTGATAGAGGACCATGTCAATATAGAGATTTATGCTATCGTGGATGTCCTTATGGAGGCTATTTTAGTAGCAATTCCGCAACCTTACCTGTGGCAGAAAGAACAGAAAACTTGACCATGCGTCCGTTCTCTGTGGTGCATTCTATTATTTATGATGAAAAAACAGAAAGAGCAACAGGTGTTAGAGTAATCGATACCAATACTAAAGAAAGTGCCGAGTTTTATGCAAAAATTATTTTTGTAAACGCATCAACATTAAATTCTACCCTAGTATTAATGAATTCAACTTCATCTAGATTTCCTAATGGATTGGGTAATGATAGTGGAGAGTTAGGACATAATTTAATGGATCATAATTATAATGCAAGAG
>CAZZML010000642.1:0-1896 GCA_964654735.1 uncultured Roseivirgaceae bacterium
AAATCATCAAACCACACTTCTTGGTTTTCACGGTTTTCGTTGGCTACGTATATGTCACCACTCCATTTTCTGGAGCTGTATAATTTGTGGTCAAGTTTTCCATACTAGCAAATTATGGAATTATTTGATAAGGATCAACAAATGCTTGTTGGTGAAACAACACCAACAACGGGTTAGCCATTTGAGCTATCTGTGGCGAAGATGAGCTAGATAAACTTCCGTGCAATCAAGTCCTCTGTTCGGTAGTATAAATATAAAAATAATTCAATTAATAGGCTTGTTTTTTAAGACAGTACCTAAGACCAGACAGGGTTTGATTCTAATTGGTCGTAGGATCGCTATCGCTTAACCTACGACCAGTGGGTGAGTAATGACATTAGGAGCGCGCTAGCGGAGTTGATAACTTTTTAATTAGTTTTTGAACCTTAATAATAGTAAGCGGCCCCAATAAAAATAGAAAAAACATGTTTCTGTAATGACTAAATTTGATTTCTTTAATTTCTCTGTTATTAATAGAAAACACACATTTAGAAATGGTTATCCAAGTGTTGACAAGTATAGCCAGAAGTCCAATATATGTTAACCCACTTATGAACATCAAGTATGGAACTTCATATCCCCGCAGTAAAAGATTAGTGTAAATGAAATTAAATGGTAGTATTAAGACAATTACTACCAAAATTAATTTTTTTGAAAAATCTATCACTCCTCTATTCTTTGATGAAGATGTTAAAAAATCTTCTATAAAAATTACAATTAGATATAACCAAATAAAGTACAAAAAAGAAACTGGATAGAGACCAAAAACAATACCGCCAAAACTAACTCCTAATCCAGTGCTTACCTGTATAATTGGTATTATTGCAACTACTAACATTACCCAATTAGGGATTTTACTAATTTTCATTTTTTTTAAATTAAACATCTTAAAGTTATTCTATTTAGGACCATTAATTGCCAAATATTTACCACTATAATTTAATAGCCAAATATTACCTCTATAGTGATCGTTCCAAAACCCATCCCAACCCATCCTTCCGGCAGACATAATATTAGCTCCGATAAATCCAGCCCTAGACCCAAAATTTATTAATGTCCTAGGAATTTCTCTATAATTTACTACAATTCCGTTATGTCCCATTCCTAACCAAGGCTCCATAGGCACTTTATATGGATCAGTATACTCAATATAATATTTTACCTTTCCGTCAACTTCTATACCATATACAGTTGTTCCAGTATTTTCATCCCTTTTAGTATAAACCACTTTACCTTTCGGTAATTTTTTAAGCGGTTCACCTTGAGCAAGTCCATCTCCATAAATTGCTTTGTGCGCTCCATGATTCAAAATAGAAACCGTAGCCCCCGTTGCAGCTCCTCTCCAAAAATCACCACCAGAAAGTTCTGCACCAATTCCACCTACCAATGAAGAACCTCCTATTTGAGCAAAATTGCCTGCTTTATTTAATGCAGAACCTGCTAACGAACCTAATGCACCCGAAGCAAAAGAAGCCAATGTTGGGTCTTGCCCAAACGCAGCTCCAATCATCATATTTGAATAGCCGTGGGCAAAAGCTCTCCCAACTTCTCCCCCTATACCAGCACTTCCAACAGCACCAAATGCAGAACCTATTCCTGCGGTAACAACCCCAGATATTGCTCCAACTCCAACAGAATTCCAAAATTGTCCTGCATTCCAATTTTGCCCCCCCCCATCGCTAAAGGCAACCGATGCTGTATATCCTGCACCTCCTATACCGGCTCCTATTGCTGCTGCTTTTGCAAGAACAACTAAAAATGGCACGAAAGCCAACTCCCCATCCGGGTCAACCATTAAAACAGGATTATTCCCAAACGCTAAATAAGGGTTTGCAAATTGGTTTTGAGGATCCACTG
>CAZZML010000643.1:0-1893 GCA_964654735.1 uncultured Roseivirgaceae bacterium
TCGATTGTAATAAGTCTGAAATTAGATAATTAAGACTTATAGGAATGAAACGTTCTAGAATATCAGTTTGATAGTTTAAATTTTTCATGAAGAAAGTCTTAATTTAACAGACATAATGTCTTTTTTTGAAGTGTTAGAATCAAAATGTGTTGCATTATTTATAGTCATTTGTTTTGATCCTCAGGTCAAAATATTCTATAGTACTTTTGTTGTCAGCCACTTTAAAAAGGCAGACAGAAAATAGCTAATCGATTGTTGCACTAGTAGTTAGTTAATATTCATATGATAATTATAAATGACTATTAACCTATCGCAGGTTACTCTCGATTTTAACGTTTGTAGGTTAACTTCACAAACTGTGTCATTCCGACCAACGGGAGGAATCTTGATTCTAAGCACAACTTGAGAAACAAGAATTCTCCCGCTGGTCGAAATGACAACCTATTTAAAGTTTGAGCTGTGCTTTGTTAATAGCCATATAATTATATTCAGGCTGTAATCATCTTTTTGAAAAATATTATCATATTGCTAACAACGATAGGATACGAGTTTTATTAATTTATATTGTTTAGGAGGATTTAATGGGAATTTTAGATGTGATTTTAGGGGGTCAAAATACACAATTGATTAGTCAGTTAGCTCAAAAAAGCGGAATTGGCGAAACGGATGTGCAAAATGTAATTAATCAATTATTACCTGCTGTTTCAAAAGGAATTAAGGCAAACGTTGGAAGTTCTGAAGGGCTAGGTGGATTGATCAGCGCGTTGAGTTCTGGAGATCATCAACGTTACCTGGATAACCCTGAAAAATTAGCAGACCCGGAGGCAGTTGACGACGGGAATGCTATTTTGGGACATGTTTTTGGTAATAAAGATGTTAGTCGAAATGTTGCCGATAAAGCGGCACAGGCTTCGGGTGTTGATAGTAGTATCGTTAAAATGTTATTACCTTTGGTTGCAACCACTGTGATGGGTGCTTTAAGCAAAGAAACTGCGAATAATCCTTTGTTAGGGAATGGTGGGTTGGATGTAAATAATCTTTTAGGAGGAGATTCAAGTCCTGTTTCCAGTCTCATTACTTCGTTTCTGGATGCGGATGGTGATGGCGATGTGACGGATGATTTACTGAATATGGCGAAAAAATTCTTTTAGTAATTTCTTGAAATAACTGCAGAATTAATGGAGGAAAGCTGAGAACACCCAGTTTCCTTCATTAACATCATTCCTATTACCGACATTATTTGTTTTTTAATAAATCTCTTATTTCGGTTAATAAAACTTCTTCGTTAGAGGGTTTGGGATCTTCTTTTGGGGCTTCTTGTTCTTTTTTCTTTAAACTGTTCATGACCTTAACAGCCATAAAGATAGCTAAAGCAACAATTACAAAGTCAACGATAGTTTGAATAAATAGCCCATATTTAATGGCAACTACAGGAACATCTTCAGCAGCTTCCTGAATGACTACGGCTAAATCGCTAAAATTTACACCGCCCATCATAACGCCAAGAGGTGGCATAATTACATCTTTAACAAAGGATGAAACGATTTTGCCAAATGCGGCGCCGACAATAATACCAACGGCCATATCAACAACATTTCCTTTGATTGCAAAATCTTTAAATTCAGAAAGCATACTCATTTTTTATTCTCCAAGTTAGATTGTTATATTTATTATAGATACATGAATTAATACATATTAGTAAGCCAACCTTCCATGATTATATTGAATTAAACCTATGAAATACAGAGATATTTGTGATCTTTGGTTTTATATCTTGAGATTAATTTCCTAAAAAAGCATCGTAGTTTATATGCACCAGTAAGTAGCGTATGGCCTGTTTTTTTTCAAATTGATGCCCAACTTAATCTCATACACTTAGAAGGGCTATATATT
>CAZZML010000644.1:0-1891 GCA_964654735.1 uncultured Roseivirgaceae bacterium
GAGTTTACCGGCCCACGCAAATCGTGCGAAATAATAGAGAAAAAACGGTCTTTAGTAGCGTTTAAAACTTCTAATTCATTATGCTGAGTTTGGAGCTGTTGTTTTTGCTCTTTGAGTATTTTGTTAATAATTTTCTTGTCTTTATTACGCTTAAAATAAATAATGGCAATACCTCCAATAATCAAAAGCATACCCAATAACCCGACTCGAATTAGCCTGCTCGTTTTCTTTTCTTCATTAAGTAAATCTACTTCAATTTGTTTTTGAGAAACTTCATATTCAGTCCGTAAATCGGCCATTTTACGAATGGTTTCTTCATTATTAATGCTATCTCTATAAGCTAAGTATTGCTCCTGATACTTATAGGCTTTTTTATAATTTTTGGTTAGCTCATATAGCTCAGATAGTTTTTCGCTGGCATCTCTAATTTGCTCTTTTAAACCATCTTTTATAGCCAGAGTATAACTCGTATGGGCATGCTCCAGTGCCCGGATTAAATCGCCTTTATCTTTATAAATATCGGCCATATAGGTGTTATACACCGCAATAGGGTAATTATCGCCAAGCTCTTGTAGTATTTTTGTGGCCGCCAATATGTTAAACTCAGCCAGTTCATATTTATCTTGCTCGGCATACACCAGCCCTATATTGCCCAAATTATAGGCTTTGCCGATTTTATAATTTTTTAAGTCAAAAATTTCTCCAGATTCTTTGAAGTATAGAAGGGCGGTATCTAATTGATGTATTGTGAGGTAAAAATCTCCAGTATTTAGTAAATTCTTTGCAAGGTTAATGGAGTCATTAATCTCTCTAAATTTGACAATGCCTAAATTATAGTAAATAAGTGCATTTTTATGGTTGCTTTCAACTGCATAAACATCTCCAATGGCAGTATATGCCCCGGCTTCTCCTTTTTTGTAGTGCATTTCTTTTGCATAAGAAGCACTCCGATAAAATGCACCAAGAGCTTTTTTTAAATCTCCTTTTTTCCTATATGCATGACCTATATTAAGTGTACTTCTATGTAGCCATAACAAATTATTTGAAATATTAGCAATTTCCAAAGCCTTATTGGCATATCGTATTCTCAAATCTTGATCCGTGTGATTAATAAAAATTCCACCCAATATTTCCAACTTCATTGAATCAGCCATGAGTTTTTTTGTTTCTAACAAATAAATTAAACTATCGGCCTTTTCTTGATTCTGAGATAAAGCACTATTTGCTAAAACAACAAAGCCTATTATAACATAGGCTTTAAGTTGGTAAAATTTTAAATGGAAAATCCAAGTCATCAAGTCTGAACATCCAACTTTGGGTCATCAGTATAAGAATCGTCTCCAATAGTATAATCAATGCTATACGACTCGCTGCCTGAAATAGAGTTAGCTACGGTGCCTTTCCAACTTCCATCGGGTTGTAAAACGGGTGAGCTGCTAAAAATATTTTCGCTCCCTGTTTTAGGGTAAATATTAGTAATTGCTGTAATGCCACTATTTTTTTTAAGTTGCCAAATTACAGTATCGCCCTCATGCACAATGGTGGTAATAGAGCCGTCTGCTGAGTGACCTTCGTTATCAGATAAGTGCAAACCTGTACTGTTTTCTTGTTTGCGGATATAAATTATTTCTGTTGCCATGTACTTATTTCGTTTAGCTTATTACTAAGCATTAAAGATATAGGAATGATTTATATTACAAAACAGATAACCTAAAAATAATTATAAAATACCCTTTATCCGGTCGTAGGTTTAATGGGAGAAAAGGAAATATTATGTTTATAGAAAGTAGCTACGGTAGTTTCAAAAGGAAACGGCTAAGTTCTATTTAAAACAGCAAACAATATAAAAAAATAGCCTGTTTCATGGTGTTTAAGCCGCAAGAGATAAATT
>CAZZML010000645.1:0-1885 GCA_964654735.1 uncultured Roseivirgaceae bacterium
TTAGAGGAATGAGTCCTAAAAGCTTTGATGGTCGTGGAAATTATTCAATGGGTGTTACGGAGCAAATCATTTTCCCAGAAATTGATTATGACAAAATTGACACCATACGTGGTTTGGATATTTCTATTACAACAACTGCTGGATCTAATGAAGAGGGTCTGGCTTTGTTGAGGCTTTTCAAATTTCCATTTAAGAACTAAAGGGCGTACACAAATGGCAAAGAAATCGATGATTGCTCGTGAAAACAAGCGAATTAAATTGGTCGGTAAATATGAAGTTAAAAGAAAGGCTTTGAAAGAAACAATCAGAGACCCTAACGCTTCTATTGAAGACAAAGAAGCAGCTCATTTACAGCTACAAAAACTTCCAAGAGATTCCAGTCCAAGTCGGGGTAGGAATCGCTGTAACCTTACTGGACGCCCGCATGGCGTTTACCGTAAATTTGGTCTTAGTCGAAATAAACTAAGAGAAGCTACTATGCGTGGTGATGTCCCTGGTTTGTCTAAAGCAAGCTGGTAACAAAGCATCAGGTTTTTGGAGATTATAATATGAGTATGAGTGATCCAATTGCAGATATGCTGACCAGGATACGCAACGGTCAGGCTGCAGGAAAGAAAAACGTTAAATTACCTTCATCTAAATTGAAAGTATCTATTGTTAAAGTTTTAAAAGAAGAAGGTTATATCACTGACTACAACACTGAGACTAGCGGTAGTCATACAGAAATGACTATTGATTTAAAATATTTCAAAGGTGTACCGGTTATAGAAAAAGTAAAACGAGTGAGTAGACCCGGTCTAAGGATTTATAAATCTAAGGATGAGTTGCCAAAAGTTTTAGCAGGTTTAGGTATTGCTATTGTTTCCACATCTAATGGTGTAATGACTGACCGAGCTGCCAGAGCAATTGGGCACGGTGGTGAAGTTATTTGCACTGTATGTTAATTGGTAGGTAGATATGTCAAGAATTGCAAATACACCCGTTAATATACCGAATGGTGTAGAAGTAAAAATAGATGAGAATCAGATGACCGTTAAAGGAAGTGGCGGTGAGTTATCATATAAAATACATCAAGATGTAAGTATTGAAGTGAAAGATAACGTTATCCAAGTTAAGTGGGATAATACGATTAAGAAGGCAAGTGCTCAGGCAGGAACTGCACGAGCTTCTATCAATAACATGATCACAGGTGTTTCGAAAGGATTTGAAAAGAAATTAACCTTGATTGGTGTAGGTTACAGAGCGCAAGTTAAAGGCGACAAAGTCACTCTTTCATTGGGTTTTTCTAATCCAATTGAATACCAAGTCCCTAAAGGAGTTGTTGTTGAAGCGGCTAGCCAAACAGAATTAATTGTAAAAGGCAGTGACAAACAACAAGTGGGTCAAGTAGCATCTGAAATTAGAGCATTTCGCCCGCCAGAACCTTATAAAGGTAAAGGTGTGAGATATACAGATGAGTATGTTGTTAGAAAAGAAGCCAAGAAAAAGTAGGTTAAGTTAATGGATAAGAAAGCATCTCGATTAAAACGCGCATTAAGACAGCGTTGTAAAATACAGCAATTAGGTGTAAATAGGCTAACTGTACACAGAACTTCTCAGCATATTTATGCGCAAGTCATGAGTGGTGATGGAAAGGCTACTGTGGCTAGTGCTTCAACACTAGAGGCTGATATTAAAACAAATCTAAAAAATACAGGTAATGCTCTAGCAGCTTCTGAAGTCGGTAAAGTTATTGCAAAAAGAGCATTAGAAGCAGGTGTAACTGAAGTTGCATTTGATCGTTCAGGTTTTAAGTATCATGGTCGTGTAAAAGCATTAGCCGATGCAGCCCGTGAAGCTGGTTTGAAGTTCTAGGAGAATATAATGGCTACATCAGGACCTCAAG
>CAZZML010000646.1:0-1875 GCA_964654735.1 uncultured Roseivirgaceae bacterium
TATATAAATTATAATATGGCTAAACAAGCATCGATAGAACAAGACGGAACTATTCAAGAAGCATTGTCAAACGCAATGTTTAGAGTAGAACTTGAAAACGGACATGTAGTTATTGCACATATCTCTGGCAAGATGCGAATGCACTATATTAAAATTTTACCGGGCGACAAAGTAAAGCTTGAAATGTCTCCTTACGATTTAACAAAAGGAAGAATAGTTTATAGATATAAATAATACGATGAAACGTTCATTTTTAAATTATTATTTAAACTACAGAGAAATAATCAGTAAAAAATGAAAAGTTCCATGTGACCATTGGAATTAAATTATAACACATGAAAGTAAGAGCATCTGTAAAAAAACGAAGTGCTGATTGCAAGATTATCCGTAGAAACGGAAAGGTGTATGTAATCAACAAAAAGAATCCCAAATTCAAACAACGTCAAGGATAATTGTTATGGCTAGAATTGCAGGAGTAGATATTCCACAACAGAAAAGAGGCGAAATTGCCTTAACGTATATTTTTGGACTTGGTAGAAGTTCAGCTCAAAAAATCCTAACGGAAGCAGGAGTTGACTGGAACAAGAAAGTTCAAGATTGGACTGAAGAAGAAGCCAATGCTATACGTGGTATAATTGGTGAATCCTTTAAAGTAGAAGGAGTTCTTAAATCATCCATCCAACTAAACATTAAGCGTTTATTGGACATTGGGTGCTACCGAGGTCTGAGGCATCGTAGAGGGCTTCCGGTTCGTGGGCAACATACTAAAAATAATGCTCGAACTAGAAAGGGTAAGAGAAAAACAGTTGCTAACAAAAAGAAAGCTGCTAAATAAGCATAAGTGATATGGCACAAAAGCGAAAAGATAAAGGTAAGAAACGAGTAGTTAATGTAGAAGCATTGGGACAAGCCCATATTAAAGCTTCTTTTAACAACATTATTATTTCTATGACCAACACAACTGGTCAAGTTATATCGTGGGCATCTGCTGGTAAAATGGGCTTTAAAGGTTCTAAAAAGAACACTCCTTATGCTGCTCAGGTAGCAGCTAGCGACTGCGCTCAAAAAGCGTATGATCTTGGATTGCGTAAAGTTGATGTATATGTAAAAGGGCCTGGTGCAGGTCGTGAATCAGCTATCAGAACCATACAAAATGTAGGCATTGAAGTAACAACTATAAAAGATGTTACACCTCTTCCTCACAATGGATGTCGTCCTCCAAAAAGACGAAGAGTATAATTTCAGACTATTAAGATTAGTAAATAATGGCAAGATATAGAGGTCCTAAAACAAAAATTGCTCGAAGATTTAACGAACCAATTTTTGGGCCAAGTAAGGCACTTACAAAAAAAGCATACCCTCCAGGACAACACGGTAGAGGTAGAAGAAAAAAACAATCTGAATATGCTATTCAGTTAATGGAGAAACAAAAAGCTAAATACACCTATGGTGTTTTAGAAAAGCAGTTCTCTAATTTGTTTGATAAAGCTTCTCGTAAAACAGGTATTACAGGTGAAATTCTACTGCAATTATTAGAAACAAGACTTGATAATACAGTTTTTAGATTAGGAATAGCTCCTACACGTAGAGCTGCACGTCAGTTTGTATTGCACAAGCATATTATAGTAAACGGTCAAGTGGTTAACATACCTTCTTTTGCAGTTAAAATAGGTGATGAAATTGCAGTTAGGGAAAAATCTAAATCATTAGAAGTTGTTACTAACAGTGTTGCTGCTACAGCAACGAAAAGATTTCCATGGTTAGATTGGACTCCTTCTGAATTAAAAGGTAAATTAATATCTTTGCCAATTCGAGAAGACATTCCTGAAAATATTCAGGAGCAACTAATCGTTGAACTTTACTCTAAATAATATT
>CAZZML010000647.1:0-1856 GCA_964654735.1 uncultured Roseivirgaceae bacterium
CGCGAATTTTAAAGCCTATCTTCTCATTTCTCAAGTCTATTTTTACTCTATAGCCTTGTTTTTCTAATTTTTGCCTAACTTGCTCAGCATATTCTTCATGTCTACTGGCAATATTCATCACTATAACTTGGACTGGAGACAGCCATAGCGGGAATGTTCCAGAGTGCTGTTCAATTAAGATACCAATAAAACGTTCCAGGGAACCTAATATTGCTCTATGTAGCATTACCGGCACTTGTTTTGAGCCATCTTCAGCAATATAAGTCGCATCCAATCGACCTGGCATTGAAAAATCAACCTGAATGGTTCCACATTGCCAAACACGATCCAGACAATCTTTTAGCGAAAACTCTATTTTTGGACCGTAGAAAGCACCTTCACCAGGTTGCAGCTCCCAATCCATTTTTTTATTATTAAGCGCAATTTCCAATGCTTTTTCCGACTTATCCCAATCCTCATCACTGCCGACTCTATTTTCCGGGCGTGTAGACAGCTTGACTATGATCTGTTCAAAACCAAAGTCTTTATAGACTTCAAATAACAAATCAATAAAAGTAGAAACTTCATCCTGTATTTGTCCCTCGGTACAAAAAATATGCGCATCATCTTGCACAAAATTTCTTACTCGCATTAAACCATGCAAGGTACCTGAAGGCTCATTCCGGTGACAAGAGCCAAATTCAGCCATACGAAGAGGCAAATCTCTGTAACTCTTTAAGCCTTGATTATATACCTGAATATGACAAGGGCAATTCATCGGTTTAACCGCATAATCTCTATTTTCAGAGTGCGTTGTAAAAATCATTTCACCAAACTTATCCCAGTGCCCTGATTTTTCCCACAATGTCCGGTCAACTAACTGAGGTGTTTTAACTTCCCCATAGCCATTAACACGAAGTTTTTCACGTATATACTGCTCTACTTGCTGATAGACTATCCAACCTTTCTCATGCCAAAACACCATACCTGGTGCTTCTTCCTGCATATGAAATAAGTCCAGTGCTTTAGCCAGCTTACGATGATCTCTTTTTTCTGCTTCTTCCAAACGATGCAGATAGGCTTTTAATGCTTTCTTATCTGTCCAGGCTGTACCGTATATACGTTGCAACATTTCATTATCCGAATTACCACGCCAATAGGCACCGGCAATCTTCATTAACTTAAATGTTTTTAATTTGCTTGTACTGGGAACATGCGGGCCGCGACATAAATCGGTAAAATCACCTTGCGTATATAAAGATAGGTCTTCATTTGCAGGGATTGACTCAATAATTTCTGCTTTATAGTCCTCACCCAAATTTCGAAAGAACTTTATGGCATCATCTCGTGATATTACAGTACGACTAATTTCAATATTTTCTGAAACCAGTTGCTGCATTTTTTTTTCTATCTTTTTAAGGTCTTCAGGTGTAAAAGCTCTTTCATAGGAAAAATCATAAAAGAAGCCATTTTCAATGACCGGCCCAATAGTAACCTGCGCTTCTGGAAACAACTGTTTAACAGCCTGGGCCAATAAATGTGCAGTAGAATGACGAATAACTTCAAGACCTTCCTCATCTTTTGCAGTAATTATTTGTAGATGTGCATCTTGCTCTATCAAATAACTGGAATCTACCACTTGATCGTTTACTTTTCCTGCTAATGTTGCTTTAGCCAAACCAGAGCCTATAGATTGTGCAACATCCATTACTGTTACAACATTATCAAACTCTCGTTTTGATCCATCAGGAAGGGTAATTACTGGCATTTTCTTATCTTTATGTTTCCGCAATAAAAAAAGCACCGCGATGCGATGCTTTATAATCTGGTAGGCACGAGTGGATTCGAACCACCGACCCCCACCATGTCAAGGTGGT
>CAZZML010000648.1:0-1848 GCA_964654735.1 uncultured Roseivirgaceae bacterium
ACAAAAACATAGAGTTAGTGTAAAAATACCGTTTCCAGAGTCGCCCAGGTTCTTGAGATAATCGGTGCAACCATTCTAGTCCCAAGCGTTGTGCCCAGAGAGGTGCACGCTGCACAGCACCCGCATGGAAATCAAAGGCAGCACCTACGCCGAATAAAACGGCTGGTTTAAGTTCCTGCCAATGCTTAGCCATCCATATTTCCTGTTTGGGAGCACCCAAACCTACCCAGACAAAATCTGGTCGTGCTTCGCGTATTCGATTCAGGGATGATTCAATTTCCTCATCCGAAAATTTTCTAAATGGTGGGGATTCAGAACCGACAATTTCAGCACCAGGATAATTAATATTTACCTTTTCAATAAGTTTATCCAGGACTTCCTGAGAGCCACCATAGAAATAATGTCGTAGTGGTGGAGAGGATGTTCTAGATAAAAGTTGAGGAAAAAAATCGGGGCCAGGAATTTGCTCAAGATTACCACATCCTTTTAATTTGCCGGCCCAATAGACTGGTTTGCCATCAGGTAAGCTCATAAATGAATTATTGGTTATTTCTAAAAATGTTTGATTTTCTCTTGCCATGACGCAGGCATGAACATTGGTAAAGCAAACATAGCCTCCACTGCCATTGTGTGCTTGATCGATTGCCGCATCAATTGCGTCTGCCATCGTTATTTTAGTAATGTTACATTTAATAACGTTATATCGATTGTGCATCTATACTACCTGCATTTCCTGGAGATTGACGTGATGTAAGCTCAATAATAGTGTGCGGTTTTTAGTATCACCTTAGGTGGTAATAATTTATTCCAATGAATTTAAATGGTAGTAATGTAAATTTAGAACTATTGAAAGAGGGCTTTCTTTAGATAATTTTGAGATTTAATTCGTTCTTCAGCTAGTTTAGAATTAATATTCTCATAGTTAATATATAGATCTTTTTCTTTTAAAAGATGCACCCTTTTAGGAGTATATTCCTGCCTTTCGGTTAAACTTAATATTTCCAATAAACTGTCCATTCTTGAGTTTCTGGTATCGTGCTTTGCCAGGTAAAATGTTTTATTAAAGTTAACCGAAAAAGCCAAACCATGAAAAGAGCCTGTTACTACAACTTTCGCCCCATGTAAATATGAAAGAAAGTCAATTGGCCCTGCATTTTTAATATTTATTTTTGTATTAAACTCCTTAGGAACCCTTTTACCCATAGGTATACCAACTATAGGTAAATTGTATCTTTCTGATACAGCTTTTAATAGTTCTGCACTCTGTTTGTTTTTGTTCAACCCGTAAGTGAATATATAATCGTAATCAATTGGAATATCGGTAATAAGAGTCTTCCAATGATTTATTGTTAGCATTAGTGTTGGGTCAAGTACATGAGTTACGTTTTTTTTAAGTATTTTTTGTAAAATTTTAACGCCATCAGTTTCTCTGACTGAAATAGCTTTGAAAGTTGACAGATGTTTTTCAAAAACAGGCAAGCATTTATCAGGGATTAAATTTGTACCAAAGCTTGATGCATAAGATATCTTAGGGATGTGTTGTGGTACAAAATTTAATAAATACATTTCGTCCATTCCTTTCTGTGCATTCCATACTTGATCACTCCCAACTATGACAAAGTCATAATCAAGGTTTTCTTGTTCCAGTTCTTCTAAGGATAAATAACGAGTTGTAAGGTTCAAATAAGATCTAAATTTTTTAAATTTTGTATATTTTTCCTGGATGTTAGTATCAAACAAGGCAGCCAACTTCTTTATGGATAGTTTGACATCTAAAGTGAAATTTATATTTTTATTTTTACGCTCATATGACTTTGGATAAAAATCAAGTATTTCAACTTCGACTCC
>CAZZML010000649.1:0-1837 GCA_964654735.1 uncultured Roseivirgaceae bacterium
GTATGGTAAAAAAAATATTAGTAATAGCGCTAAATATAACGCTTGTGGCTTGCACACACTCTACAACCCCATTGCGCTCAAAACCTAAGCCTATTCCTGAGTTTGAAACGAGCAGAGAGTACTCGCTTAATAAAAAACAAATACTGCAAAGGCTGGACAAAGGTCTTCCTGAATTGATGACATCCATAACAACTGAAAGCAATCGATTTAATTTAAAAGCCATAAAAAGCAGGTATGATACTTCCATTCAGGTTACTGATATTGAGTTAAAAGATGATCCTAAGCTAACTGTTTGCAGCACAGGGTTTAGAGGAAGACACCCTGCTTTAGATAAGGGTGCAATTAATATAATTATAAAAATTACTAATCGTTTAACTACTAGAGTTAGAGTTGAAACAGTGTTTAATTATTATAAGGGATATGAAGGTGAGGTTATAACGGCTAGAGGTACTTATGGCGGAGTTTGTGCTGGAAGTTATTGTGGAGGAAGTTATGTCGAAACTGAAAAAGTATATGGAATGCATAGTTACCCCTGTCTCTCTTTAGGATACATAGAAGAAGAAATTTTAGATTTAATCCAGCCAAAATTGGTTATAAATTCAATAGATGATTTGACGTTGATACCTGTAGGAACGTATTTTCATCCCTTAGATGAGAAGGAATTCTATATTATGAAACAGGAACATGCCTTGAAAAATAAGCGCAATACGACCATTAATCAGGTTAAGGACTATCTCGCGCAGCAACGCAAAGGTGATCTTGGATATATCTCTCTTGGGTTTTCAAGTAAGTATACCAATTTAGGTGTTCTTTATGCTAGAGGTGATAGTTTTCCAAAAGACCTGAAAACTGCATTTAGTATGTTTGAACTTGCTGCCAATTATTATGATCATGATAAGGATATGGGGCGTCTGAGTGCACAATATAATCTTGGGGTTATGTATGCAAAAGGACTCGGAGTAGCCAAGAATGAAGCCAAGGCTATTGAATGGTTTTCAACAGCTGCACCAAGATTCCCTAAAGCAAAGTTTGTTCTTAGCTTGTTAAATTTTAAAAAACAAACAAAAGCATCTAGTAATAAACAAGCTGCTAATACGGCTTCCATCCAAACAGACATGACACAATTTAATGCAAATATCAATGCAGTTAAAGACACCAAGGTTATAGAGACAGATGCCATTCAGTATAAGAATACTGCTTTAGAATATAGTGAAATACAAAGTACTTCTGACTTTAAAAGTTTTCTTCAAAGTAATGCAGAGTTATTAGCCAACCCCGAAATAAAAGCGCAAATAACTGAGCTAGCTAATCTTTGGCAGGCTAATGGTGTAAGTTCACAAGCTACAGGAGACCTAAAAGATAGAATGGACGCCACGGCACAAAAAATAGCGAACGCTGAATTCACCTTAATTGATCACGAAAAAAGTGAGCGGTTTGCTAATGCGTTAGACGAAGCTAATACAACACAAAGTTTAAACCTATTGGCCAAAAATGAACCCTTACTTGAAGGTGCTGTGACACTTAAAAAAATGCAACTAGCAACAGCTGCATTAGCCGAGGCTAATCCAGAAATTGCTGAACAATTGAAAAATAGCGCTATGATGAGCCTTGATGGTAGCAAAATTATCAAAGATACTGGCATCCTGCCACAAAATAGCCCCGACATGACTAAGCAATACCAAGAAATTAATAACCTACTTCAAACCAGCCCCCCTGAAAAGTTAGCACCTGTTGATGATTACACTGAAATATCCCCTTAACGCGGTAACGTGCGGTAAATTTGGTAGGATGTCGGTGAGGCACGAACCGCATCAATGAAGAAATCGATGGGGTCAGA
>CAZZML010000650.1:0-1833 GCA_964654735.1 uncultured Roseivirgaceae bacterium
AACGCAATAATGTTTGCACATCTTCTCCATGTTCTGGATAAATAGCTATACCTATACTTGCAGCAATAGAAACATCGATCCTATCGATTTCAATAGTTTCATTGAAAGAAGATAAAATCTTTTGTGAAGTAATTATTGCCTGTTCTTCATCTGTATGAGGTAACAAAATTGAAAACTCATCACCACCAATTCTTGCTACAGTATCAACATCTCGCAAAATCTTACTTATTCGAATCCCTACTTCAATAAGCAGTTCATCTCCAGCAAGATGTCCTAATGTATCATTAACTTCTTTAAAGTCATCTAAATCAAGAATCAACAAACTTAATTTATGCGATTCCCTTTTAGCTATATTAATATCATGCTCAATACGATCAAGTAATAAAGTACGGTTTGGCAACGATGTTAAAGAATCATGTAGAGCATGATATTCAAGTTCAGTTTGCCTAAGGTGTACTTGCCGACTCATTTCATTAAAGGCATTAACTAAATCTTCTGTTTCTTTTGCTTTTACAACAGGTAAGTCTTCACTCTTTTTACCCATCGCTTCTAACTTAAGCGCCTTGCTAATTATTGCAATTGGCTTAAATATAAGTTTGTCTAGCGATATAATAATTACAACAGTAAAAAGTACACCAACAAATGCAATTAACCATAAAATTTTATTTTGTGAATCGCCAAGTGATACTGCTAAATTCACGTCCTCTTTTGATGACTCTATAATTATATGTTCCAGATTAATAAGTGATTCAATTATAGAATCTATAGTTGGTGAGATTTGTTCCTTCATTATTTTTGCATCTTGACGCCATTCTGCTGAATGGTTAATAACCTTTACTTTCTTGAAACCTTCAAACCAGCCTTTAGATGATTCCAGCATACTATCGACAGCATCTGTTGTTTCAAAACCTAATTTACCTGCATCAGCCTGTTTTTTAAGTTTTACAAGGTTTAACTGAAGTTCATTAAACATGACTTCAATGCTATTTTCCTGAATAGGTAATGCATTTTTATTAAAGGAGCCAACTCGATTAGCAAGATAAAGTCTAAAATTTGATAGTACTTGAGCCCACAAATGTCTGGCCTGAACTAATGTTCGATATACCTCTGGATTTTTTAACTGAGTTGAGTCATCATCCATTTCATTCATCGCCAGTGCAATTGAACTGTTCAGTTTATTACGGTTTGGTTGCATGATAGCTGCACCAACCGCAAGTGATGGAAATTGATTATTCACATCAAGTCGAACATTAATTAGTCCTACAACTTCTTTTTTTAGCTGTCTTAACTTTTCACCTAATTTAATAGCAATTTTTTTTCGTTTATATTTTACTACCCAGGCATGCTCACTTAATTTATCGCTAATGCTTAATGCCTCGTTAACACTAATAACAATATTTTGTTGATATTTTTTATATTCAGGTTCAAGCAAAAAATTATTTAATGCTTTATAAGAATTCAGTAACTCACTACGGATTAGACTTAATCTAACGAGCAACGTATCTCGCTTCATTAAATTTGAAGAGGATTCATTATATAAATCTTTGAAATTGGAATATCCGGAAACAGAGATCATTACAATCAATATACTGATTGCAGCGGAGAAAAAAATGGCACGTCTTCGTAAACTGTGCAAACGGGGAGGATTTGCTTTCAATTTGGTAACCAACTTATTACTTTTATACTATATTTATAACATACCATAATAATATGGTTTTCCCCATAAAAATACACTTTATATATAAACTGGAATATACGCTTAACTACCCTTCTTCAGATGATTCTTTCATTACATAAGATAAATCCTATATAATCCGCCTCCCTTATGCAGGA
>CAZZML010000651.1:0-1831 GCA_964654735.1 uncultured Roseivirgaceae bacterium
GAAAATTATGGCTATTTTTTAAAGAAATGGGGAGAATATATATCGCCTGTTGCTGATACCTACGCCTATTGCTTAATGCCCAACCATTTTCATTTTTTGGTAAAAATTAAAACTAAAGTTGAGTTGTATTCAGACCTGACAGGTTTCGAAAACCTGTCAGGTCTTATAAAACAACCTTTTAGCAATTTATTTAATGGCTATGCCAAAGCATATAATAATATGTACAACCGAAAAGGCAGTTTATTTCAGAGGCCATTTAAACAAAAACCTATTGATTCGGAGGCTTATCTAAAGGAGGTAATATTTTACATTCATCACAATCCGGTGCATCATGGCTTTACCAAACAAATGGAAGATTGGCCTTATAGCAGTTTTCCGGCATTATTAACAGATAAATTAACTATGTTAAAAAGAAAAGAGGTGCAAGAAATGCTAGGAGGTAAGGCAAATGTGAGAAAGTTTCATAACCGTGTTATTAAAAATTTGGGAAAGTTAGAAATGGAGTTTACATGATAAACAGACCTGACAGGTTTTAAAAACCTGTCAGTCTCTAAATAAAAACGTATGCTAAAACGAACCTTATTCTTTGGCAACCCTTACCACCTAAGCGTAAAAGACAAGCAGCTAAAGGCTATCGACAAAAGTGCAGGTGAAGAAAAAACAATACCTATTGAAGATATTGGCTTTATTGTTTTTGAGCACCCACAAATTACCTTTACCCAATTTGTAATACAGCTATTGGCCGAAAATAATACGGCTGTAATATTTTGTGATGCCAGACACCACCCAAGTTCTATGTTGTTGCATTTAGATGTACACAACTTACAGGGAGAACAATTTAGATATCAGGTACAAGCAACTGAACCTCTTAAAAAACAATTATGGCAACAAACCATTACAGCCAAAATCAACAATCAGGCTCGTTTGCTGGAATTGTTAAATCGAGATGGCGAAGCACTACGCTATATGGCCACGCAAGTAAAAAGTGGAGATACTACCGGTATGGAAGCAAAAGCGGCTCGTAAATACTGGCAACGGTTGTTTCCAATAAATTTTACACGCGACCGCTATGGAGTGCCTCCCAACCCGGCATTAAATTATGGCTATGCTATTTTACGGGCTGCTGTTGCACGTGCTCTTGCAGGCAGTGGTTTATTGGCTACACTTGGCATTCACCACCATAACCGGTATAATGCCTTTGCTTTGGCCGATGACATTATGGAGCCCTACCGCCCGTATGTAGATTTGTTGGTTGCTGATATGCTAGATGAGGGTATGGATGTAGAAACACTGGGTACACCCGAAAAAGCATGGCTATTAGACTTATTGAGCATGGATGTACAACTAGGGAAAAACAAACGCCCTTTGATGATAGCACTAAGCTATACTACTGCTTCTTTGGTACGCTGCTTTAGTGGCGAAACCAAAAAAATAACCTACCCAACATTAAAATAATGCCCCACACCCGTTTAAATGCTTATCGTATTATGTGGTTATTTGTTCTTTTCGATTTACCAACCAACACTAAAAAAGAAAGAAAAAATGCGTCTCAGTTCCGCAAAAGGTTGCTAAAAGATGGGTTTACTATGATGCAATACAGCGTGTATGTAAGGCATTGTGCTAGCCGCCAAAGTACACAGGTACATATAAAACGAATAAAATCCATGCTTTTAACAGCAGGCAAAGTAAGCATTATACAAATTACTGATAAACAATATGGGCTAATCGACAATTACTGGGGCAAAACAGGCAAACCCATTGAAAAGCCTCCAAATCAGTTAGAAATGTTTTAGCTTCTTAATCAAAAACCTGTCAGGTTTCAACAAAAAAA
>CAZZML010000652.1:0-1829 GCA_964654735.1 uncultured Roseivirgaceae bacterium
ACTTTAAAACAGGCTATATTTATATTTTTAGCTGTTTTAATTAGAACTTAGCCTTATGGAACTAACTTTAATTTTGGAGGTAAAAGTAGTATTGGGCTTGACGATTATGTATTCTTGGTAACAACAACCAATAAATTAGTTTGAATAGATATCTCTACATTCAAATAGCATTCGAACTTGAAGGAATACTACAACCTAGATTGATTTGAACTGCCTAATTTGCACTTATTACAGAGTGATGGTAGATTTATAGATATCCTCTTTATTTTAAAACGAATACCCAAATGTAACCCCATACACCATTCCATCAAACAGTCTGGTGCGATCCCAGCTTACATTGGGCAAAACAAACCAATTGAGCTTGTGTAAGCGTAATTTGTATTCTAACCCAAGTTTGGCCATACCCAGATTTTCATTTTTTTCAAGCTCTATTCCATAGCCAACGGTTACAATTAGCCCTTTGTAAACCCTTATAAAAACACTGGGAAGCAATAAGACAGCTCCCTGCCTTTGTACTTCCGAAATAATATCCCCATCTTCATTTTTCTGAATTATATGAGAGCCAATTTCAAGCTCAGCAGTAATTCCTGCACCAAAATTGGGCGTAATTTCCCGTACATATTCAATACCAAGGGTTGGTAGTTTAAAAGCCGATTGAACAATAATGGTATTACCCACAAAAACACCTAAAAAATTACGCAATTCCTGATGATGATTTTTAGGGTTTTCTTCAGTATGCTCCTGTGCCAAAATGGGGGAGCATGTGCAAAATAAAAATATTGAAATAACAGTTAGTTTCATACAAAGGTGTTTACAAACCAACATACATAATGCAAAAATAGGCTTACTCATCACCCGACAAAATGATTTTCCACTACTAGCAATATGATTTTTATCAACTTATTCTATCATAAAGCATTTCAATAATTCCATCTTTTAACCCAACATCGGGTATCATCATTTGGTTTGCACAAGACCACTCCATTACTTTTAAATAAATTTCTGAAGCATAAGGAATAACATCGGCTCTGTCTTCACGCATAGCGTAAGTATCAATTCGCTCTTTGATAGAAAGGGCATTAATTTTGGTTGCTGTCTGACTCAGTATTTCTATCGAAACACTTTGCCCTTTCTTAATGTTTGCAATTTTGCCAATAGTTTTAATGTTTCCTCCTGTGCCTATCGCAGTTATGGGTGTATTTCTTCGGTGTTTCAAGAGCCAGCTTTGCATTCTATCCCATTCTTTTGGGTCGTTACGCTTACGCATATTACGTACCGACCCTAGTTTAAAAGAGTTTCTGGCATAAGAAACATTATCTTTTATCAAACTTATTTCAGTGCTGCCTCCCCCCACATCTACATGGATATAATCGGATAAATCTATTTCCTTTTGAACTGCACGCTGAAGTAGTTCTGCTTCCAACTCACCTGCAATAACATCTATATATAGCCCGTTTTTTTCATACGAACGTTTTAAAATCCGTTCTCCGTTTTTGGCATCTCGCAGGGCAGCGGTAGCACAACCATACACATCATCCACCTCATAGAGGTCGAGCATGGTTCTAAAGGCTAGCATTAACTGAATAAATTTAGTTTCATTACGAAACGTGATTTCACCTATCCGAAAAGCATCATCGCCCAGTCGCAACGGAAACCGGATGTTCTCCAAAATTTTATAAGACAACTCATCCTTAGCATTGGGCAAAATTCTGGTAATTTGTAACCGGATGGCATTGGAACCTATATCAATTGCAGCAAGTTTCATAAGTTAGTAGGGCTAAGTTCTAATTAATACAGCATTTTGGCAACTATTTTTCCTTTGTGAATTC
>CAZZML010000653.1:0-1827 GCA_964654735.1 uncultured Roseivirgaceae bacterium
AGTCTTACCTCGGTATATAGCTGTTCATATGAAGTAAAAGATGGATAACCATCAATGAATAAAACCCTGCACATATCTCCATTCAAGTCAACTCCATCATATCGATTAACAAGCACATAGAATTGACCCTTTTTGTTTTTAAGATTGTTAATCTCGTTATTAATGTTATCATTCTTAATGATAACTGCACCAACTTCTTGCCATTTATGAGCTCTCTCCCGAGAAGGAACCATTACCATAACATTTATACCTGAAACTGAATAATCCTTGGCCAATTGCATAATTTGATCATCAGTAATTTGTGAATCAAACCTTTGTGGTGCTAAAATTAATCTCTGTCCAACATCCTTACGATCTTTTGGTATTAATGCATTTTCGATGCTTTTTCTGTTAATACCTAAGTCTTTTATTAAATCTACCTGATCTTCGAATGTTGCAGAAAGAATAAAACGATGCTTAGCTTCGTTAAAGGCTCTTATATTATGATATGGCACGTATGTAGGAGCTATCTCAATTCCTTTTGGACCAATGAAGCAGTCATATGCAGCTAAGTCATCTGCTAACAACCCCCATTTAAACATCAATTCATCATCATTGCTGAATTCTCCAATAAGCTCAACTAGTTTATCAATTCTAGAAAGCCAAGCCCAATAAGGAACTTTTAAAATTTTCGCATAAGGATCTCCATTTATTAAGTTATAATATGTTCCTGCAGCTTGATATTTTAACTCATCTTCGAATAATTTTATTATCCTATCACATAACTCATTTCCAAATGGTAACTTAATTGTAGTTGCTGTTCTCGCAATATCTAAACATACATGGGCGTCATCAATTACAATAGAACCAACCTCAATATTGTCCCTTTCAAATATAGATCTGGAATTAAATAGCTTTTGAAAAGTACACAATAATATGCTAGTAGAGTTTACAAAATCGTTTGGAAATATATTTCCTTTTTTTTCTATTTCACAAACAGGAATTCCATATAGTTCTGCTTGATTTTTAGCTTGTTCTAAGAGTTGATTATCAGGGCACAAATAAAGACTTTTGCCTACTCCTTCCACCATTTTTGAATATAACATCAAAAGACTTACTAAAGTTTTTCCAGAACCGGTATTCATCTTACATAATACGTCCCTCTGACCTCTAATAACATGCCAAGAATTTAGAACTTCTTCCTGAATCCCTCTCAAATAAGAGTACCCTTCTTTGTGAAAAAGAGTCTGAAATAATTCAATTGGTTCAAAACTGAGGGTTTTGGATGAAGATTCTTCTAATTTCTTTTTAAATATATTCATCAATCTTCTTTTAATTTACTAACTATATATTATAATTATCATACCCAAATATTTCTTATCTTGCTTATAAAATATGGGTAAAACTAGGTGGAAACAACAAGTCTAAACTATTTGGTTTGATTTTAAATAAAGGGCCTTTTTCAACCACTTTTCCTTCTATATTCCTTTTTATTAGATGGTCTAAAGTAATTATACCCTGATCCAGAAGAATATCAAATTGGGAAGCAATAGGCTTTTTCGTGTGCTCAACTTCTTGGTATTGAAAATGCTCTTTTCCATCAATTTTAATGGTATCAGCAGCAACCCAGAAAGTTTCTTTATGCTTTTCAAGTAGCCGATTGATGGCAGATGTTAATTGTTCAGGCATGATTATTTCGGAAAAAGTTATCAGTTGTCAATCTTCAGTTATCAGTAAAAAAATGGTACATTTTCTGTAGCTGGATTCACAAGAATTCAGAACGTCGATTGTTAAATCATCTGAATTCTTACAAAGCCAGTTACGGTAAAAATCAATTTTGGTTCTCAC
>CAZZML010000654.1:0-1821 GCA_964654735.1 uncultured Roseivirgaceae bacterium
TCTTAATTATTTTATACTTTTGTCAAATATTGTATATTTTGCCTCTAAAGCAGTAATTATTGCTAAATATTAAATGCATTCTTTGCTTTTGCTAAGATCATTAAGTATATTTGCTGCTATGGCAGTAAAAAATGGATTGTGTAAAATAATTTTATTCCATAGAAAGCAAGCTAAATTAAGTCGTAAAGAACTGGCCGAATTAGCTGGCGTAGGTAAAACTGTGATATATGATCTTGAGAAAGGAAAAAAAACCGTTAGGTGGTTAACGATACTAATGGTGCTGGATGCACTGAATGTAAAAATACAATTTCAAAGCCCTTTAATGGATGAATATGAGAAAGGCTCTACTAAAAATACATAATGTTAAAGCAGGAATTCTTAAAGAAAAAAGCCAAAAGCATTATATTTTTCAATACGACTCAGGATACGAAGGCCCACCAATATCTCTTACAATGCCGGTAAGGGATAGAGCTTATGAATTTGAATCTTTTCCTCCATTCTTTGATGGTTTATTGCCCGAAGGAATACAGCTCGAAGGGTTATTGAAAAAATATAAAATAGATAAAAGGGATTATTTTAAACAATTACTACTAACAGGGCAAGATTTAGTTGGAGCCGTTACGGTAGAAAAAACCAATTCGTTTGATGAATAGGTGCCCAATCACATATCAGTTGTGCCAACACAAATACAGTAAGTCTGGCTTGGTAAAACTATCGCCTCGATTGCCTGGTTTAATAGATTTACCCTTTACCGCACAAGAACAAAGGCGCGAAGCAGCTTTAAGGTCTGGCAAAATGTCGATACAGGGTGTTCAACCCAAAATAAGTGCTAAACTATCTGTTAAAAATCGAGCATTGGAAATAGTTGACACTAATGGCACCTTTATAATTAAACCCCAAAGCGATATCTACAGAGAAGTTCCGGAAAATGAAGATTTAACAATGAAAATGGCCAAATCTTTCGGAATTGAAGCTCCGCTTACAGGCTTAATATATTCTAAAGATGGAAGTTTGAGTTATTTTATTAAACGCTTTGACAGATACGCAAAGAATAAAAAATACCATTTAGAGGATTTTGCACAGTTAACAGGCAACACAAGAGAAACAAAATATAATTGGTCGATGGAAAAGCTAATTCCTGTAATTGACAATTATTGCACGTTTCCATTGCTTGAAAAAAGAAAATTATTTCGAAGGGTGCTATTTTGTTTTCTTACCGGAAATGAGGATATGCATCTTAAAAATTTTAGCCTAATCACGCGCAAAAATATAATTGGGTTGAGCCCGGCTTATGACCTGCTTAATTCTACTATTTTAATGGATGAAGTTGCCGAAGAAATGGCTTTGCCCATAGCAGGAAAAAAAAGAAAAATTAAAAAAGAGCATTTGTTAGAATATTTTGGAAAGGATAAATTAAAATTGACAGAAAAAACAATACTGTCGGAATTACAAAATTTAGTAGATAAGAAAAAGGAAATAGAAAATTTGATCAAGGTTTCTTTTTTATCAGTAAAAATGAGAGAAAGGTATGATGAATTAATCTTGGAAAGATATAAAAGGTTAACTGAATAAAGCAGGCAGCCTAATCACAGCAAATTCAAGCGGGGTGGGTACAATTTATAACTGATGTTACGCAATACAACTTACGTTATCTCTTGCGCTGATTTTGAAAAAATTCACCTCTTGACTCGACATTAGGGATATTCTAATAATCAGGAATTTACAAAAAAAAAGAGATGTAACGCCTACTTTTTTGATTAATGTACTTCCTTAAATCCGCAAGGAAAATCTATTACAAGCCATAATATGATGTCATTCAGT
>CAZZML010000655.1:0-1817 GCA_964654735.1 uncultured Roseivirgaceae bacterium
GGCAGACACTTAAAATGCTCATAACAAATATTCATGAATTAATCAGGCTATATATTTATCACAGACTTTCGCCACAGCTCTACCTTCGTTAATTGCCCACACCACTAGACTTTGTCCTCTACGGCAATCACCTGCAGCAAATATGCCATCTACATTAGTTGTAAATTTTCCATAATCTGATCTAACATTTCCTCTGTCCGACATATTTACCTCGGCTTTATTTAACATCTCTTGCTCTGGGCCTGTAAAACCCATTGCCAAAAATACCAAGTCAGCTTTAATGGTTTTTTCGGTACCAGCCACTTCTTGAGGAAGCATTCTTCCTTCTTTCATAATCCACTCAATTTGAGTCGTAACTACTGCGGTCAATTTTCCATCTTTCCCTTCAAATCGCTTAGTCATCACTTCGTATTCCCTTGGGTCTTTACCTTGTATAGCTTCGGCTTCCTGTTGGCCATAATCCAATTTGTATATTTTAGGATACTCCGGCCATGGGTTATTATCAGCTCTGGTCTCAGGTGGTATTGGCATAATTTCTAATTGCTCTACCGATTTGCATCCTTGCCGAAGAGCTGTGGCTACACAATCTGTACCGGTGTCGCCTCCTCCAATTACCACCACATTTCTACCATTAGCATTAATGTAGTTGTTATCAGCGTGGTTAGAATCTAATAAACTCTTTGTGTTTTGGGTAAGATAATCCATTGCAAAGTACACGCCTTCCAGCCCTTTTCCATCTACAGGCAAATCTCTTGGCACAGTTGAACCTATTGCCAGTATTATAGCATCAAATTTTTGCTGTAAGTCTGACACCTCAACGTCTTTTCCTACCTCAACACTTGTTTTAATTTCAATTCCTTCTGCTTGCATTAACTGCAACCTGCGCTCCACCACTTTTTGCTTATCGAGCTTCATATTAGGAATGCCGTACATCAATAAACCTCCTGCCCTATCTGCTCTTTCATAAATAGTAACTGAATGTCCCATTTGATTTAGCTCATCTGCTGCTGCCAACCCCGCAGGGCCAGAGCCAATAATGGCTATCTTTTTACCTGTTCTAATTTTAGGGCTTTTGGGTGTTACCCAACCTTGTTCAAAGGCGTATTCTATAATTGAATATTCATGATTTTTAATCGTTACAGGGGGCTCGTGAATACCTAATACGCAAGCGCCTTCGCAAGGTGCTGGGCATACTCTGCCTGTAAATTCAGGAAAATTATTAGTCTTTAGCAATAACTTAAAAGCCTTTTCCCATTTTCCTTTGTAAAGCATATCGTTCCAGTCTGGAATAAGATTATAGACTGGACAACCTGATGCCCCGCTTGGTAAATTTGCTCCTGTATGACAAAAAGGGACACCGCAATCCATGCAGCGTGCCGCTTGGTTTTGTACAGTATCCTGCGATATTGGTGCATGAAATTCATTCCAATGTTTTACTCTTTCCAAAGCAAGTTCATCTTGCAGATCCTCACGCTCAATTTCTAAAAAGCCTGTTGGTTTTCCCATTTTTGTTAGATGTTAGATTATAAGACGTTAGATGTTAGGTTAATAGACTCAAGATTTTTCCTGAAGAAAAAACTCAAAAAAGCAATACCGAATAGCTGATGAAAATCTTCATTGCAAATCCTGAAAAAGGATGTTGCATTCAGAATGACATTATTGAGTTTTTGTTTTCCCATTTTTGTTAGATATTAAATTAAATGTTTATCGTTAAGCCGCTAAGAAACTTTGCTCCTTTGCGTCTCTGTGTTTAAGTTTTTTCGGCTAAGTTCTAATTAATACAGCTAAAATGCTTATATATTCCACTAAAACCACCC
>CAZZML010000656.1:0-1802 GCA_964654735.1 uncultured Roseivirgaceae bacterium
TAAACATTTAAAAATTATTCCGCCTGGCAAGACGAGGGGCTTGTTTGATGGGTAGGCGAATAACCGCAAAGGCGAAGGACAAAACTAATTTACCGCAGAGACGCAGAGGCGCAAAGAGATGTCGAAAAATAATCGAGCCAAACTTGATGGGTAATATCCAATCATAATTTGATGTTTAGTAGTGCGTTCTCTAATTAGCTTTACAGTAATTTATGTTGAATTTTTTCTTGAGACAAGACAGAATTATTCAGCATAGCCTTAGCTACGGTTAATAATTTTAACGAAGTATCAAGGAAAAAGGTACGTAAATTTGTTATGGTAATTAGAGAACGTTCTATTAGTTCCAATATAAATTATACACGCCCAGCATTTTCCTTTGCGCCTTTGCGGTTAAACTAATTAAATGTCAACTAAATCAAACTATACCGCCTTTATAAAAGCCAAAGCCAAAGAACTAGGCTTTATCTCTTGTGGTATTTCTAAAGCGGAGCACTTAGCAGACATAGCACCACAATTTGAAAGTTGGCTAGCCAATAATAACCACGGCCAAATGAGTTATATGGCCAATCATTTTGATAAAAGGTTGGATCCTACCAAACTCGTACCTGGAGCCAAGTCAGTTATTTCATTGGCTTATAATTATTATCCCACCAAAGATTTAGCAAAAGACGACACCTATAAAATAGCGAAATATGCTTATGGCGAAGACTATCATTTTGTCATCAAAGATAAGCTCAAGGCATTTTTTAACCTATTAGAAGAAGAAATTGGAGCTATTGAGGGGCGTGTATTCACAGATTCTGCTCCTGTGATGGAAAGGCAGTGGGCGGCTCGGAGTGGATTGGGTTGGCTAGGTAAACATTCGCTTTTACTTACTAAACAGAAAGGCAGCTTCTTTTTCTTAGCCGAAATGATTCTTGATTTGGAGTTAGAATATGATAGCCCGATTGCTAACCATTGTGGCACTTGCGCAGCATGTGTAGATGCCTGCCCGACAGAAGCAATAACCAAAGCTGGATTGGTTGATGGAAGCAAATGCATCTCCTATTTTACCATTGAACTAAAAGACGAGCTGCCAAATTCAATGAAAGGTAAATTTGAAGATTGGATGTTTGGTTGCGATATCTGCCAGGATGTATGCCCGTGGAATCGGTTTTCCGTAGCTCACAACGAACCTCGGTTTGAGCCTAACCCTGAACTAGAGGGTTTAACTAAAAATGATTGGCAAGAAATAACTCAAGAGATGTTTAGCAAAGTGTTTAAAAAATCTGCTGTTAAACGAACAAAGTTTAGTGGACTAAAAAGGAATATTGCATTTTTGAAATAGATGGAGCTTTATAAAAAGGGATAAGTTGGAACATGTAGATATTGGCTTTGCATTTCATCCTGCATATTATAAAAAAGGATATGCCTATGAGGCTGCAAAAGCTTGTTTGCATTATGGATATGAAGAGTTAGCCCTCTCAAAAATTGTTGGTATTACAGATGGAGATAATCAATCGTCAATTAAATTACTAGAAAAGCTTGGCCTTCAATTTGAGAAGGAACTAGAAATCGCCCATAAAAAAACCCGATTAAACTAATAACCGGGCGATAAGTGATATAATTAAATTTCTATGTTGCAATAACAAAGCAGCGATCTAAAATTGGCCTATATGATTTGCCAAAAGATCGGTAACACCAGCGCTTGAGAATTTTAATTTCTCTTAACAATAAATTATCAATCGCTTTCAATAGCTCTTTCTCAAAGAGCGCTAAATCGAAACTCACCTTTTTCAAGATGGTCTTTACATATTCTAGCA
>CAZZML010000657.1:0-1801 GCA_964654735.1 uncultured Roseivirgaceae bacterium
TGCTTGACGGCAGTCAGGTTCCTCGAGACTTGCCTTGAATTCAAAAATATTTTTTCATATATATCGTACCCTTTGGTTTAGGCTGTTGATTTTTCGGATAAAAAAAACCACCATTTCAAAATTTTGAAATGGTGGTTTTAAATTAATGAGACATCCCCAATATGGGAAAAAATTAGGCTATCGCCCTGCGATTAATCTCTTCTTCTATCGTTACGACGATTGTCACGTCCACGGTTATCACGTCCTCTACTATTACTATCTCTTGGAGGTCTTTCTACAAAACCTTCAGGTTTTTCTAATAAAGCTTTACGCGATACTTTTTCTTTACGAGTACGTTTGTCTATACCAAAGTATTTTACATCAAATACATCATCCATATTTACTACATCAGATACGTTTTCAGTACGTTCCCATGCCAATTCAGATACGTGTAATAACACTTCATTTCCTGGAGCATCCATATATTCTACAACAGCACCAAAGTCAAGCATTTTAATAACTTTTACTTCGTAAACGCTACCTACTTCAGGTTTGAATAATATAGAGTCAATTTTTGCCATAACAGCATCAATACCTTTTTTACCTACACCTAAAATTTCAACAATACCTTCTTCCGTTACTGGATCTTCGTTAATAACGATAGTAGTCTCAGTTTCTTTTTGCATTTCCTGAATTACTTTTCCACCAGGACCAATTAAGGCTCCAATAAATTCATTAGGAACACGTCTTGTTACCATTGTAGGAGCATGCTCTTTAACATCTGCATTTGGTGTTGCAATCGTATCGGTTAATTTCTCTAAAATATGTAAACGACCAGCACGAGCTTGTTGTAATGCATTTACTAAAATTTCATAAGACAATCCTTTTACTTTAATATCCATCTGACAAGCAGTAATACCATCAGCAGTACCTGTAACTTTAAAGTCCATATCACCTAAGTGATCTTCATCACCTAAGATATCAGATAATACCGCATACTTTCCAGAATCTGCATCAGAAATTAATCCCATAGCAATACCAGAAACAGGTTTTGTCAATTGTACCCCAGCATCCATCAATGCCATTGTACCAGAACAAACTGTTGCCATAGAAGATGAACCGTTAGATTCTAATACTTCAGAAACAACTCTTACTGTATAAGGACAATCAGCAGGAATCATTCCTTTTAAAGCACGTTGTGCTAAGTTACCATGTCCTACCTCTCTACGTGATGTTCCACGGATTGGTCTTGCTTCACCTGTACAAAAAGGAGGGAAGTTATAATGTAAATAGAAATTTTCTTCACCTTCAAAAGATGGCATATCTATTTTGTTTGCATCTCTAGAAGTTCCTAAAGTAACTGTTGCTAGCGCTTGAGTTTCTCCACGAGTAAAGATAGAAGAACCATGTGTTGATGGTAAGTAATCTACTTCACACCAAATAGGTCTAATTTCATCTGTCTTACGACCATCTAAACGTAAACCTTCGTTTAAGGTTAAATCACGTATTGCAGCTTTTTCAGCTTTACGATAATAATCAGATATTAAACCACCATAATCTTCTAATTCTTCTTCAGAAAATGTTGCTTTAATACTGTCTTTTATTTCAGAAAATGCAGCACTTCTTTCATGTTTAGCAGATCCTGCTTTTGCAATAGCATATACTTTGTCGTATGCCATATCATGAACTTTCTTCGCTAAATCTTCATCTTCTCTTGCACCTTCATATTCACGTACTTCTTTCTTTCCAAATGCTTCTGCTAATTTAATTTGAGCAGCACATTGTACTTTAATTGCTTCGTGAGCAAACTTAATAGCATCAG
>CAZZML010000658.1:0-1795 GCA_964654735.1 uncultured Roseivirgaceae bacterium
CCCACTAACTTAAATCCTAAATCCATCTGCTCCAAGGCATCCTTCATGCTTATTATATTAAGTCCTGCTCCATTGCTTTGCGAGTTTATATTTGGCTCAACAGCCAACACCTCAAGCCCTTGGTCTATTAACGATTGTACCACATGCAAAGCAGGGCTTTCCCTTAAATCATCAATATCGGGTTTAAAGGCTAATCCAAAACAAGCAATTATTGGTTTTCTTCCTTCTTTTAATTCAAATTCTAGTGCTTTATTTTTAATTTTTTCAATAACCCACTCGGTTTTGTAATTATTGATTTCACGGGCTGTTCTAATAATTTTAGCTTTTTCTTTAAATTCAGAAACTATAAACCAAGGGTCAACTGCAATACAATGACCACCAACTCCTGTGCCTGGTTGTAATATATTAACACGAGGGTGTTTGTTGGCTAAATTGATTAATTCCCATACATCAATGTCAGCTTCATCGCAAATCATAGAAAGCTCATTGGCAAATGCGATTTGTACATCACGAGAAGCATTCTCAACCAACTTGGTCATTTCGGCAGTACGGGCATTTGTTTCATGAAGATCACCGGTAACAAATAAACGATAAAAATCGCAGGCTTGTTGAGTGGAGGCTTCATCAATACCTCCAATAGCTCGATCATTATTTTTTAGTTCGTAAATAACATTGCCGGGCAGTACGCGCTCGGGGCAATAGGCGATATAAATTTTATTTTTTAATTCAGGTCGCTCTGAAAAAATAAGATTGGTCATTTTCTCCGTGGTGCCAACTGGTGAAGTGGACTCAATGATAAACAAATTTCCTTCTTCTAATTGAGGAAGAATCATTTGGGTGGCTGATTCAACATAAGATAAATCCGGTTGATGGTCGCCTTTAAATGGGGTTGGGACAGCCACTAAAAACACGTCAGCTTTTTGGGGAGTAATAGCTGCTTTTAAATAGCCTCGATCTACATCATGTTTTACAATACCATCCAATTCAGGTTCTACAATATGTATTTTTCCATTGTTTATGGTATCAACTACTTTTTGCTGTACATCTACACCCAATACTGATATTCCTTTACTAGCGATAAGGGCAGCGGTTGGCAGGCCTATATAGCCTAACCCCATCATTATTACTTTTATGTTATTGTTCATTTGCATATTTCGTCAATGCGAGAAAACATAAAGTATGCTGAATTCAAAGCAACATTGTTTAGTTTTCGCGGCATTCTTTTTATTATCTACGGATTGCTTCATTCCGTAAAAACGGAATTCGCAATGACGTTATTTATATTTCTCAGGGTAATATTCATCCAGTTGGTATAAATAGGGGTTAAAGCCAAGTTTTTTGGAGGTTAACACAATTTCCTGTCGTACTTTTTTAGCACTTGCAGGTGAGTTATTTGCAATGATTGAACAAAAATAATCTAGCGAAGCAATTGCTCTTCGAGTCCATTCTACTTTTAAATTCACAGGCTTTTCTCAAATTCTTCAATAGATAGGGTATTTCCGTTCTTTGCCTCTTTAATGGCTTTGTCAATATCAGTTTTGTATGCTGCTTGATTTAACGCAACTCCACCTGATGTATAAGCAATTATATCTCCTTCTTTGGCTAGAAGTTTTGTAATATACTTTTGCAATTTGGCTAATGTTTCCACATTATCAGTTTCGGCAATATAATGATGCAAACCTGATTTAATTTCTGCTATACTTTCCATTGCGTTTTATCTAGATTAATATTTAGTCCTTGCTAACCTGATTAATTCATGAATATTTGTTATGAGCATTTTAAGTGTCTGCCAGTC
>CAZZML010000659.1:0-1795 GCA_964654735.1 uncultured Roseivirgaceae bacterium
ATCAGGCGAATTTTATTCATAGGGATGCCGATGATGCATTAGATAGTGTTATTAACTTTTGAGGTCAAAACTCAATTCTTCTTTTAATCGTGAGAGGATTAACTAAAATTCAGTAACCCAATATATTATAACGTTTTAAATACTTTTAACTAGGCACTTTCATAACTACATAAATATTTGTATATCAGCTAAATAAGTTGTATATTAGATAGAACAAAACCCCGAAAACGAGCTGTACACTCAAAAAGCGGGGTTTTAAATTATCTAGTATGTCTAAAATACGAAGAATCTCCGATTTACAGCATGAGTTTTCATTTTTAAATCCATCAGAGAATTTTGATGTTTACTTCAATCAATTTTTATCGAGTGATTTAGGTAAAATATATTCAGCTCTTCCATGGGATGATTTGGTATCTGTTTTTAAGATTACAGAATCTATAAAAGGCACAAAGAATTATTTTAGTCCAAGGGGTAAACTAGCCTTAATGTTTTTAAAACACTATGCTTGTTGTTCCGACAAGCGATTAATCGAGCAGCTCAATGCCAATATTGATTATCAATTTTTTTGTGATATTCATTTAGGGCATGATCGTTTGATGAATTATAAAATTATAAGTCAGATTCGTTGTGAATTATCAAAAAGATTAAAAATCTCCAAAGTTGAAAAAGTACTGTATACTAATTGGTCAGAGTATATAAAAGACAAACACAGCATTACAACAGATGCAACGTGTTATGAGAGTGAAGTTCGCTACCCTACAGATCAGAAATTACTTTGGGAATCAGTACACTGGAATTATCATCAAATGAAAATGATCTGTAAATTATTAAAGATAAAACTTCCAAGGACAAAGTATATTAAATGGAAGAAACGATATATAGGCTACAGTAAAACTCGTAGAAAAACATATAAAAATAGAAAAAAACTTACCAGGTCATTATTGTGGTTGTTAGAAAAATTAAACAAAGAGTTAGATTTAATAGAAAGATTGTATAATCTTGAGATGACTGAATTGTATTATAAACGAAGAAGAATTATAAAGAAAGTACATAGACAACAGAAGCAATATTTTAAAACAGGAAAACCTCCAAAGGATAGAATTGTTAGTATATCCAAATCATATCTTCGATCAATAGTCAGGGGTAAGGAGATTAAACCCGTTGAATTTGGTGCAAAAGTCAATAAACTTCAAATAGATGGGATTAATTTTATTCAAAAAATTAGCTTTGATAACTTCAATGAGGGAACTCAATTTAAAAATACAGTCTACAAAGCACAAGGTCTTACTAAAACCAAAGTAAAAATAGCTGGAGCAGATGCTATTTATGCTACCAATAAGAACAGAGTCTTTGCAACAAGTCATCAAATAAGGACTGATTTTAAACCAAAAGGAAGGCCTTCAAAATATCGTAGGCAGCAAATACAATTAGCTAAAATGATTACTAAAGAAAGAGCTACAAGATTGGAAGGAAGTTTTGGAAAAGAAAAGGAACATTATCATTTAAAGAAAATTAAAGCCAAAACAAAAGCTACGGAAATACTCTGGATCTTCTTTGGAATCCATACAGCTAATGCCTTAGAAATTGGTAGAAGAATGCAACATCAAAGTCTCGATAAAGCGGCCTAATTTTTTAAATATTAAATCTCCTGTAGGATAACTACCTCTTAATCATAAATAAAACACCAAAATACATTTTCAATCCACAAAAAATAAAAAATCCAGATGATTTTCATAAAATCATCTGGATTAATTTTAATGCTTTTTATAAAGAAGCTTACTTCTGAAAGTCCCTA
>CAZZML010000660.1:0-1793 GCA_964654735.1 uncultured Roseivirgaceae bacterium
ATACTGGGAGCTGGAGAGAGCGGAGTGGGAGCAGCCCTTCTTGCCAAAAGCAAGGGCTATGATGTATTTGTGTCCGATGCTGCAGCAATAAATCCGAAGTATAGAAATGAATTAATTGAGCATAAAATTGAGTTCGAAGAATTTAGCCATTCTGTTTATTTATTGAAAGGAGCTGAACTGGTCATCAAAAGCCCGGGTATTCCTTTTGATATTCTCATTATTAAAAAAGTAATAGAAGCAGGGATTGAACTTATTGATGAACTCGAATTTGCTTATGAACATACTTCAAAACCTATTATTGCGATAACCGGTACAAATGGTAAAACCACAACTACCTTATTAATCCATCATTTATTATCAGAATCAGGTATTAATGCAGGCTTGGCAGGTAATGTGGGCCATAGTTTGGCACGTCAGGTAGTAGAAGATAATTCTGAGGTTTATGTGGTTGAAATCAGTAGTTTTCAATTAGATGGGATCAAATCTTTTAAGCCAACCATAGCAATAATTCTTAATGTTACCCCCGATCATTTGGATCGATATAATAATGACTTTGATCAATACGCCAATTCCAAAATGCGCATTGCCATGAATATGGATGAAAAGGACTTGCTTTTATATTATGGAGACGATAGAAAATTAGCTGAGAAAGTGCACGACCTTGAAAATTGGCCGCAAAGAACTTACATCGGCTTTAATGGAGGTTTCCAATCTATGGGATATTTAAAAGAGGATGGACTATACATCTATACCTTAGAGGGGGCATTTGAAATTCCGTCTCAATATTTTCCATTAAAAGGCGAGCACAATATTCTTAATATGCTTTTTGCTGTTTATGCCGCTAGAGTTTTTGGAGTTTCAAAAGAAGATATTTTAACTCACTTGCCCAATTTTAAAAATGCACCTAATCGCTTAGAGCACATCACTTCCATTAATGGTGTTGAATTTGTAAACGACACAAAAGCCACCAATGTGGAGGCCGTTTATTATGCGTTAGGTAGTTATTCGAATGATATTGTGTGGATTGTTGGTGGCCAAGACAAAGGCAATGATTATAACCAAATCAAGGAATTGGTAGCCGAAAAGGTAAAAGCAATGGTTTGTCTTGGAGCTGATAATAAAAAATTGACTGACTTCTTTGAGCCAATCGTTGCAAATATCTCTGAAACACAAGATGTTAAACAGGCGGCACGAATGGCTTATGAGTATGCAAACTCGACCGATGTTGTGCTGTTGTCTCCCGCCTGTGCAAGTTTCGATTTATTCGATAATTACGCACAAAGAGGAAATTTGTTTAAAGAAGCTGTTTTTGAACTTAAATCTGAAATCGATGGATAAGGTAAAAGAATGGCTCAATAATAATATCAAAGGTGATCCTGTAATCTGGGCAATTGCCATCCTTTTAGGAGTAATTAGCCTATTTGTGGTATATAGTTCTACGCGTGCCTTGGCCTACCGAAATATGGAAAGCACAGAGTATTATCTATTTAAGCATACACTCATAATTGCACTTAGTTTATTAGCCATGTGGGTAGCACATAATATCGATTACAGGTTTTATTCTACCTTGGCTAAAGCAGGGATGATTTTATCTGTTCCATTATTAATCTATACTTGGGTAGCTGGCACTAGTTTAAACGAAGCGTCACGTTGGATTACTATTCCAGTAATCAACCAAGTATTTCAACCATCCGATTTAGCAAAACTTTCATTAATAGCCGGTATTGCAGCAATGCTCGCCAAAAGGCAACAAAATATAGAAGATTTTAAGACTACACTTATCCCCATGTTGG
>CAZZML010000661.1:0-1792 GCA_964654735.1 uncultured Roseivirgaceae bacterium
CCGAACAGGCAGGCAAGTGCTTGAATGGTTGGCAATTGGAATGCGTAATAGATTTTCATGAATTATTCAGGCTAGATCAGACGATAGTCGGATATGGGTACGGCCTAACTATCGTCCGACCTGGCTCGCTTGGTGTAGAAGTAGTTTGCTCCGTACTTTATGTTGGAGATGTAGTTTGGCTGGGTTTTCTTAGAGACACCGGGTTAATGGACAGACAAAAAAAATATTTCATTTTATTTATTTATCGTTAAAATGCGCTAACTTGAGCATAAATTGAGATTAACAAAATCCCCCTAAAACGTGAAAAAAATACTTGTCCCAACCGATTTTACATCCACCGCAGAAAATGCCGTTGAAACGGCTCGTTTATTAGCCAAAAAAAATGATGCAGAAATACTTTTTTTAAATGTAATTGAAATCAATAGTGGAGAGTCCTTACACACTACGGGAGGAGCTTCTGGAGGAGCTTCTTTTTCTGATGGAATTATAATCCAGGAATCGATTAGGAGATCGGAGGATGAAATGGTGAGGTTAACAGATGTCTCCAAGTTTCAAGGAATAAAAGCATCGTTTGAAATTAGATTGGGAAATCCTTTCAGGCATATTTTTAATGCAATTGAAGATAATAATATAGATTTTATTGTGATGGGAACTAAGGGTGCATCAGGTTTAAGTGAGATTATAATTGGTAGCAATACGGAAAAAGTAGTAAGGAAAGCAAAATGCCCAGTACTTACTATTAAAGAACCTTTGAACGAGAATAATTTTAAAGATATTGTGTATGCAACTAATTTTGGTGCCAACGAAGAAGATGTAGTAAGTGCAATTAAAGATGTGCAGGCCGATTTTAATTCTAATATCCATTTGGTATGGGTTAATACACCCAACGACTTTAAATCAGACGCAACCACAAGGCCTCTTTTAGATAAGTTTGTGGCTGACCACAACTTAAAAAATTGCACAACTCATGTGTATAGCGATACTATTGCTGAAGATGGCATCCGAAATTTTGCTGAGTATATAAAAGCAGGTTTAATTGTAATGGGTACCAACTCATATACAGGTTTAAGCCGATTAATAAGGGGTAGCGTAGCCGAGGATATGATTAATCATGCAGTTCGGCCTGTACTTACAGTTTCGATGAAAGAGTAAATTTTCTATGAGTAAAAAGAATAAGTGGAAGGGTAGAGAAGGGGTCGTTTTTTCTACAGGGGATGATTATGACTATTCCTACGATAATCAAGGGGAAAAAGACACCCTCGACCCGCAAAATCAATTGCTTTATGTAGAGCTGGATAAAAAGGCTAGAGGAGGTAAAAAAGTAACCTTAATCTCTGGGTTTATTGGCACTGACGATGACCTTAAAGACCTTGGTAAAAAATTAAAATCGAAATGTGGGGTTGGAGGTTCTGCCAAAGACGGAGAAATACTTATTCAAGGCGACCATAGAGATAAAGTAGTTGGAATATTGGAAGGGTTGGGGTATCGAGTGAAGAGGAGAGGTGGCTGAATTTTTAACTTTGTCATTGTCTCAAGTAAAATGAGACAATCTCTTCGGTCAATCTGCCAGAATTAATTACATATTATGAGTGGATTCGGTGCATTAGATTTTATGAATAAGACCCTAAAGAACAATCGAGGGCTTGTCAAGAAGATTAATGTTTTTGACCGAATGAAGTTGTATAACTCTGCCTTAAAAAACACTAGTGTTGCATTTAAAAAGACATCCTCGAAAGAGGAAATAGAGAGAATAAGGGATCAAACAATAGCTGAAAATAGAAAAGACATTTTG
>CAZZML010000662.1:0-1784 GCA_964654735.1 uncultured Roseivirgaceae bacterium
AAGGCAACATTAATTAATCAACCAGGTTCCCGCAACAGGTCGTTTAACTGCACCTTCATTGTCCATAAAATTAAAGGGCACAGAAACCAGTTTCATCCCCTTATTAAGCTGAATAGCAAAATGCAAATGCGGCCCAGTAGAGTAACCAGTATTACCTGAATAACCGATTAGTTACCCTGCTGCAACTCGTAACCCTGGATACACTTGTGCTTTTTCCAGTGCCAAATGTGCATAAATCGCCATTGAGCCATCATCATGTAAAATTCTGATACTGTTTGCTCTACTCTTATAAGCTTTTTTTATACCACTTTTAAAATAGTCATTATTAACCTCCATCACCTTGCCCGATCTAGCCGCATGAATTGCCGTATCTACAGGCATTACTATATCAACCGCATAATGATTTTGCTTATCAGTATGACTGAATTGTCCACCAAAAGCCTGTGAAATACGAAATTGAGCGTTCCGTGCGAAGGGAGGTAAATACCCGACACTGTTATCATGAACAGCTATAGGATTACCTATGGTATAGCGGTATCTCAGGGTATATTGCCAGGATTGATATTTGTTTAATCCTGCAATTTGAAATAAGGTTTTTGAATGTCCAGGCTCCACAGTAAATCGCTTGGGCAATGTAGGTGTAGAATATACATTTTGTTTTTTCTTAAAACTGGCTTCAATTTCTACAGGCCCATTATAATTATTAATCGCAAAGTATTTTGGGTTGCGTCTATCCCCCGTTCTTTCCAGCCAGATATAACGTTTGGGTGCTGCTTTTAATTGTTTAATCTCAACTTTTTCTTTTGTTACAGGGGCTATATCAGAATAATACCAACGGCCTTTCTTATCTTTATATTTGTATAATTTTTTTGCCTGTAACTGCTGGGGAAGCAGACAAATAGTTAGCAGAATTAGCAATATTTTCATTTAGTTTTTGGTTCTGCAAAAAACAAAAAAGGAAAAGATAATCCATACCAGCTTTTGATATGTAAATAATGTCGAACTGGCGTTTTAATCAATAATAGCAACAAGCCTATGGAATACAAACACCATACCGCAGCCCATTCATTCATATTGCTGGTGGTTAAAAATGCCAGCATTGGACCGGTTATTATATGGTAAAGCACTAGTTTCCATGAACCATACAACAATGGTAATAAAAATGCAGCATAGATATAGGCATTAGCCATTTGCAGACTGCCATTGGCGGGAATTGCCCAGGCTATGTGCCAGTCACCTGATGTCGAACAAATTTGCTTACCACAAAAGGGGACATTGAACTCAATCTTGGTTGCCAATATAAACTGATAGGTTTTATCGTAACAATAGTCGATCCAGTCAAAAGGATAGATACGCATCATGAAGATAACCGCCGCAGCAAAACATAAGGAATAGACACCATAACTGATGCGCTCTCGTATTTTTTGCGGAATAAAATGCAGAGCAACAGCGTTTACAAAAAACGGCTGAAAAGCGATATGCATATAGCCGAGAAAGGTAGCAACCTGATTTTGTGGGTTAAAACATTGGTCAATAACTGTATAGGTATATGCCTGTAATAATTCCATTAGGGAAAAATAAGCAAGCGCTCCGCAAAGTACTTTTGATTCGCCTTTATAATAAAAATAAGCGGTACTTGTAAAACCCGTTATCGCCAAGACCGCAGATGCTTCTCCACTCCAACACATAGTTTTTCCTCAGTGAGATATTGTTTGCGCAGAATTTTTTGTCTATCTCCAAGGTGCAACTACATAGTCTGTCTGAGAATAGAACTATAGATATTA
>CAZZML010000663.1:0-1779 GCA_964654735.1 uncultured Roseivirgaceae bacterium
AATCTCCTGTAAAATTGATAAAACCTCCATTTTCTCCTAAAGGCACACCATAGTTTACACTTACATTCACTGTTTCACCATCTACTCCACCTGTTTGATCATTTGCATTTTTAGAGAAATTTGCACCAGAAGTTATTTTAAAGTTCAGTTCATTTACATTGTCATTCAATACAATATTTATAACACCTGCAATAGCATCAGAACCATATTGAGCGGCAGCACCATCTCTTAATACTTCTAAACGTTTTATAGCTGCTGCTGGAATTGCATTTAAATCAGTTCCTACAGAACCTCTACCAAAAGTACCATTTACATTTACTAATGAAGAGTTGTGACGTCTTTTACCATTTATCAATACCAATACTTGATCTGGACCTAAACCTCTTAATGACGCAGGATCAACGTGATCAGTACCATCAGAAATTGTTTGTGTGTTAGATGTAAAAGAAGGTGCTACAAAATTTAAAATTTGATTTAAATTAACTTGTGCGCCCTTTGCTAGCAATTCGGTTACATCAATAATATCAACTGGTACTGGTGTATCAGTTGCTGTTCTATTTGGATTTCTAGATCCTATTACTACAACTTCGTCCAGTTCAAGACCAGATTGCATAGTAACATTAACGGTTGCTTTACCGTTCATAGTTACTTCGTGTGCTTCAAAGCCCACAAAAGTAAATACTAATACATCTCCATTATTGACTTGGAGCTTGTATTTTCCGTCAAAATCGGTAGATGTTCCTGTAGCTGTCCCTTTCACAACTACCGAAACTCCCGGTAAGGGTTGATTACTATTATCAGTTACCGTTCCGCTAACCTCATACGATTGCGCAAACGCTGAAACTGATAACAATAAGAATACTAATAACGAGTAAATTTTTGTTTTCATAAATGTTTAGATTTGATTAGTTATTTATTTTAAAAGAGCGAAGATAACTATTAAATTTCAGAATTGTTAAAAAATTGTTAATATAAGTCCACTTTAATATCGATATTCACAAAGAATAAGGTCTAAATTTTAGATTTTCTAAACATAAAGTAAAAACCAATTAATACCAAAGGAATACTTAGTAACTGTCCAGTATTCAGTGCATTTAAAATCCAGTCTTCTCTACCTTCAACTTGGGCTTCCTTAAAAAATTCAATAAAAAATCTTGTTGACCACAACAACACCATAAATACTCCAAAAAGATATCCCAATTGCTGCTTTTTATCAGTTTTCCAATATATATACCACAATACTAAAAAAGTTATTAAATATCCGAGTGCTTCATAAATCTGTGTAGGATATCTGTTAGGTACATCTGCTAAAACATCTTTAAACCGAGAGCTATTAGCAATTAAATCATAGGCTCTATTTACAGTTTTAGCACCTGTTATACTCATTGCTTTATATTCGCTAATATCATTTCTAATAAATTTAAAACCAAAATCAGTACTTGTGGCTTTACCAACAATTTCAGAGTTAAACAAATTTCCTAAACGCACAAACATGGCTCCTATGGCTGATGGTATTACCATCCTATCTAACACCCATAATAATGGTTTTTTAATTACTTTTTTACTATAAATATACATAGCAATAATGATTCCTATGATGGCACCATGACTTGCCAAACCTCTAAAGCCCGTCCATTCAAACGGGTTTAATTTAAAGGGTAAAAACACTTCTGTCAATGTATAATTTTCTTCATAAAAAAGATAATGACCCGTTCTTGCTCCAATCAACATAGCAATTACTGTATACATAAAAAGGGAATCTAATTTCTCAAGTGAAAT
>CAZZML010000664.1:0-1775 GCA_964654735.1 uncultured Roseivirgaceae bacterium
CTACACGCACTGCTGTTGGTTGTAAGTCAAGAATCTTGCCAATTTCTTCATATTCATAGTTCTCAACATCTCTTAACTGTATGATTATTTTTTGTTTTTCAGGTAGCCTTTCTATAAGTTCATGTACTTTACTAACACTGTCCTTTAATTCTATTTCTCGCTGTAACGATATATTATTGTCTTTATAATTACTATGAACCAGTGTTAGATTATTAGAACGTTTTGCTTTTAATTGATCCAAACAATAGTTCTTTGTCATGGTCATTGCAAAAGCTTCTACATTCTTATATTGTTCTAGTTTGTTTTTATTTTTCCACAATTTCAAATACAACTCTTGTGTTGCATCTTCAGCTTCATCAGTTGAAACAAGTAATCTTTTGGCCAATCTAAAAACTTTGTCCTTAAAAGGTAATACGGTATTTAAAAATTCCGATTGCTTCATTGTTGGTTTTGGTTAATTGTATTATTGTTTCTTATAATACATCTTTACGACGAACAAGATAATGTTTTGTTACAAACAGTAATTATTTTTAGTAAATTGCGACTTAATAAAAAACAAAATTCTATAGAAATGAAAAAAGTAGCTGTACTAACAATCCTTATTTTTTCTTTATTAGCTATAAGTTGTACCAATAATGATGATGTAAGTGCTCCAAAAGATTTGGAAGTTCAAGATTTTATTTGGAAAGGGTTGAATAAATTTTATTTCTGGCAAGCTGATGTTGCCGACTTAGCAGATGACAGATTTGCCAATCAAGCGGAATTAAATTCTTTTTTAAATACCTACTCTGATCCTGAAAATTTATTCGACAATTTATTATTTACTACTAATAATACGGATAGGTTTAGTTGGATAGTTGAGGATTATATTGCATTAGAGCAACAATTTCAAGGTATAACAAAGAATAATGGAGTTGAGTTTGGTTTGGTACAATTATCTGGTAGTGATGATGTTTTTGGCTATGTACGGTATATCTTACCTAATTCTGATGCTTCTATTAAAAATATTGAACGTGGAGACTTCTTTTTAGAGGTTGACGGACAACAATTGACCCTTACTAATTTTAGAAGTTTGTTATTTGGTGCAAACGATTCTTATATGTTAAGTTTAGCTTCAATTTCTGGAGGTGTTATTTCTTTAACTGGAGAAACGGTAGACTTAACAAAAGAGGTATATACGGAAAATCCTGTTTTTATGACCAAGACTTTTGATATTGCAGGTAAAAAGATTGGATATATTATGTACAATGCTTTTACTGCGAATTTCGATACCGAATTGAATACTGCTTTTGGACAATTAAAAGCTGATGGAGTGACAGATCTTGTATTAGATTTAAGATATAATGGCGGTGGTAGAGTGAGTAGCGCTACTCACTTAGCAAGTATGATAACTGGACAATTTAATGGTCAATTATTCACGCGTGAACGTTGGAATGCGAAAGTACAGGCAGCCATTGAAAATGATGACCCAGCACGTCTTATTAAGAATTTTACAAATCAATTAAGTAACGGAGCTACTATAAATAGTTTAGGCTTAATAAAATTGTATGTATTGGTTACGGGTAGTTCGGCCTCGGCAAGTGAGTTGGTAATTAATGGATTGAATCCATATATAGATGTAGAATTGATTGGTACAAAAACGTTCGGTAAGTATGTTGCTTCTGTAACCTTATACGATTCTGAGAACTTTACCCGAAGTGGTGCTAGTTTATCTCATACGTATGCCATGCAACCAATAGTATTAGAAGAAATCAATAATGTAGGAGAAAATGATA
>CAZZML010000665.1:0-1772 GCA_964654735.1 uncultured Roseivirgaceae bacterium
TAAAAAATGCTTTTCAGCAGAAACCCTTCATCCCTGGTATGGCTGAATAGTTACCTGATTTGGCAGACAGGCACTAATGTGCTGAGTTAAAAAGACTTCCAAAAATACTCACAACACCTTCTAGGTGTTCCTGTGTTTTTTGTTCCCGAAAATTATCGGGATTATTCTCAGTCTCTTAGCACTTCTCATCTCCACGGAATCGCTCAATCTAGGTTTAATGCAGCTATTAAAAAGGCCTTACACGAGAATAATGTTAAAATGGCTTATGCAGAGGGTGTTGAAATGGGAAAAATTGAGGAATAAGTATTTTGAGTATTCGCAAGTCTCACCCTCTCTTCACTTTAGGAGGTAAACTACAACTTGAGTTATTGATAATAACAGGTTACTGCCCTACTCTCAATACTATTCCTCCTGTAAAATCAGCTTGCAGTATTTCTGAGCCCATGCCTATACCTGTGCCACAACCAGAGCCTCCTGTACCAATACTACAACCAAATCCTGCGCCTTGAAAATAAAGAGGCATTAAGAGCCTTGCCTGTATTCTAATACCAACTTTATCAGATAGAAAGTATTTCATTCCTAAACCAGCATTAATTGCAAATCTCCAATAGTCTTGCAATGCTTCTTTGGGAGCAAATCGTGAAGCTCCTAGAGAAAATAATCCGTAAGGAATAAAAGTATCTCCTTCCATTAAAGGTTTTAAAGCACCAAGTTGGTAGTACTCAACCGTAATGTCTTGCGGATTTACCTCATTAACAATGCCACCATCCTGCTTTAACGTTGATTGAAAATGGCTATACCCTAGTTCTACTGCAAGCCCCATTGGCAACACTTTGCTTAGTGCAACTCCAAAGTTTGCACCACCATCAATCCTTAACCTATAGCCACTATAAGAATAGGCTGTTTTAGAACCTGGCATATAGCCTCCATACGCGTTAATCTCAATTTGTGCTATAGAAACAGAAACTATTGCACAAAGTAGCGCACTAGAAAGCAATATCTTTTTCATCATCATATAATTTAGTTTATCTACAGTAGCAATAATAGCTCATTATTTCCATTTAATATTACATCCCACACTTGGTCGCTGATTTTCATCAATCGGAATACCAGCTAATAAATTATCTAAAGCTGTTCTTAATGATTTACCATTTAAGCCCTTTCCATTCCCAGGCCTGGATGAATCCAACTCCCCTCGATAAACCAATTCCAAATTTTTATTAAATAGAAAAAAATCCGGGGTACATGTAGCTTTATACGACTTGGCCACTGCTTGGGTTTCATCGTACAAATAAGGAAAAGGGTAACTCCACTTTTTAGATTCCTCTAGCATTAGGGCTGGACTATCTTCAGGATAGTTATCTACATCATTGGAACTAATGGCGATTATGGCTATATCCTTTGATAAATAATCATTGGCTAACTTAATCAGCTCAGGTTGTACATGTTTAACATACGGGCAATGGTTACATATAAACATGATAAGCACACCTTTCTTTCCAAAACTAAATTCGGTTAAACTAATTACGTTACCAGAAATAACATCGGGTAATTCAAATTCAACTGCTTGCGTGTTAAGTTCGAGCATGCTAGAAGGAGTAAGAGACATAGCTACATTATAATTAAAAATGCAAGATACTTAATCTATTTTAACTAGTGCCTTTAAGAAAACAGACGATTTTTACAAAATGAAATCTTATTGATGAGATTTTTTATTGTTACTACTCAGCTATACGTTTTTGAAAAAACAGCCCTAAAACAGTATTTTGGGT
>CAZZML010000666.1:0-1770 GCA_964654735.1 uncultured Roseivirgaceae bacterium
AACGTACACAAAATTTACTGTCTGTAACACCCCAAAGTTTGTCAGAATGGGTAGAATCTGTTAATTGGAAATTAGGGTGATTTTAAACTTTTTAATTGGTTGTCATTTTTTTTGTAAAATAGGCAACCAATTTTTAATTAGAAATATGAAAAACTCAATAATAATATTTACAATCTCAATAATAGTATTGAGTTGTACCTCATCAAAAACAAAAATTATGGCAAAAAACGATTCATGCGATATTGAAACAGGTATTTGTTTACCAGACAATGGCTCAAGTCAAAATATGTTAGTGAAAACAAGTGTAGATTCATTAGCCGAAGTAAAACTTACATATTATTATGATGCACTCTGTGGATGGTGCTATGGGTTTAGTCCAGTTATGTCAAAATTACAGGACGAATTTGGTGACAAGTTAGACATTGAGGTGATAAGTGGAGGATTGTTTTTAGGCAATAGAGCAGGATTAATTAATGAAGTTGCACCACATATAAAGGCTGGAGCATATAAAAATGTTGAAGATAGAACAGGAGTAAAATTTGGGGAAACATTTTTAGCAGATGTATATGGCGAAGGGAAAATGACATTAAATTCTATTTTACCAGCAGTAGCGCTCTGTATTGTTAAAGAAAAATTTGCAGAGAATAAGTTGAAATTTGCAGCAATGCTATTGGAGGCTGTTTATTCGAATGGAATGAATCCAATTGATATAGAAATGTATGCAGACTATGCAGTAAAGATTGGCTTTGAAAGAGAAGAATTTAATTCAAAAATGCTTGACCCTAAGTATAAGGATAAAGCGTTGAAAGAGTTTGAATATTATAAATCCCAACGAATTAATGGTTTTCCTGCTGTCGTGATAGAAACTGAGGACGAAAAAAATATTTTGTCAAGAGGTTATATTAACTATGATGAATTAAAAAATCGTTTAGTTCCATATTTGGAGTAGTTCAATTACCGCCAACGCAGGTGTAAGAAAAGTGCCTTACCCAACTTTAAAGTGATGAAGATAGCAATTTTTGTGGACTATCTTTACCCAAATCACCAAATAAGTAACTTCCGCTTTTCAGATGATGCGTAACTGAACTTACGCCCAGCATTTCAGGTAACTCCAAGCAAAAATTGTGGGATAACTTGCCTCTTTTTCAAGAACTTAGGCGCCCTGATAACGGCATTTTTTCTTACACTATGTTATGTGCCTGCACCTACGTCCCTGCTGCGCTTTACATGTCAATTATGCAGCCAAATTTATTGCCTGCTGGTCTTTCAAAAGGTAGCCACAATCCAAAAATTTCCCTGAATTCCATTCGTAAACGTCAGCTTGTGCTGAAAACTTAGTCCATCCAACCACTAATGCTTGGGCAGGACGCAGCATAGTTGCGATGCCGCTTGTTCAAAGCTTGTCCGTCCTATTTTTTACGCTAACACAAGAGGTGTGGCACATAACGTTTAGTAATCGAGTAGGCAAAGGGAATTTCACCCTAAGCCTCTCACAGAACCGTGCCCCGTATCAAGTGGGGCAGGCTTTGTCTCCCATCACACAGCCTGCCCCGATTTCTCGGGGGCTCTTCTAGTATGCTTTACATTAAAAGGTTCATCCTCCTAAAAGTTGACCAAATGTAATTCAAACTAGCCAAGCCCTTCGCTCCATTTCCATTACAGCCCCGATAGTTATCGGGGTCATCACTACTACGGAGTAGTCTGCCACTACATAACACTGGACATTTTCTTAACACTCAGCCCTGTAGCTTTTGACTGGAGGTTCCTACT
>CAZZML010000667.1:0-1742 GCA_964654735.1 uncultured Roseivirgaceae bacterium
AGTAATAGAAGCTCTATTGCATAATGCGGGTTTAACTGCATCTTTTATTTCACTTTCTAACAAAGACTAACCTTTGAATTTGCAACAACTTGTATTTATAAGTTTATTAATTTAATAATAGGTTTACAAATGGTAACACTCGATCTTATCGTACTTATTGTTTAATTCACCTTAAAAAATCGCCCCGTACGTATTACGGGGTGGTTGTGTACTGTTTGGCTAGGTCTGTATTTTTAAATAAATTAACTATTGAATTTTGATTAACGTTCCGATTAATCAGGATAAAGATATCGCAAGGAATCCTTAACTTTTTGCCTATTTTCGCCTTTTTTTACCCCTTCCTTTATTTTTAGGGTTCCACTTGCTGTCTCTATCAGGCCTTGCTTTTTTATCGTGAAAGGCACCTTTAAACGTTGGGTCATCTTTACGTTTTTGATGATCGATTGAACGGGCAATGTTCTGATTTTCTTCAAAAGTAGATTCCTCAATTTTTATATGTTTAGGTAACTTTTTCTGGGGAATCGGTTTGCGTATAAGTTTTTCAATATTGGCAATATGAAACAGTTCAGCCTCATTGGCAAATGTAATGGCCACTCCTGATTTTTCTGCACGACCCGTTCTGCCAATTCGATGCACATAGTCTTCGTAAAGGCTAGGTACATCAAAATTAATTACATGGCTTACATCACTAACATCAATTCCACGAGAAGCCACATCAGTTGCTACCAGCACTTTTAGCTCCCCTTCCTTAAAAAGTTGCATCGTATTTATTCGAGTATTTTGTCCCTTATTAGAATGCAAAACCCGTACAGGACCCAAGCCTTTTCGATTCAGGTATTTAAATAAATTATCAGCCGTGTGCTTGGTTTTAGTAAAAATCAATACTCGGATAAGCTTTTCGGTTTGGAGCAGGTATTCCACAAAATTGATCTTGGTTTTTATGTTGGGCACTTCATAAAAAAACTGATCAATGGCATCAATTGTTGTGGCTTGAGGAGCAACTTCTACCCGTTTGGGGTATTCTAAAAACTCTTCTGATAAAGCGAGCACTCGATCGGGCATGGTGGCAGAAAACAACAGGTTTTGCCGCTTTGTAGGTATCACCTCCAATATTTTACGAATCTGAGGCATAAAACCCATATCCATCATTTTATCGGCTTCATCAAGCACCAATGTTTTTAATTGTTTGGTGTAAATAGAACCTCGCAAGTAAATATCCATAAACCGGCCTGGTGTAGAAACAATAATATCAATCCCGGATTCAACTTTTTCAATTTGCGTTTTGGGACCAATTCCTCCATATAGAGCCAGTATTCTAAGGTCGGTATAGGTGGCTAGTTGTCTGGTTACTTCTTCAATTTGAAGTACCAGTTCTTTCGTGGGAGCCAAAATTAAAGCCCGAACATTATTGCCTTGGGCATATTTAACTTTCATTAAAACAGGTAAAATAAAGGCGGCTGTTTTACCTGTACCTGTCTGGGCTATGCCCATTAAATCATGCCCGTTTAGCACTAGCGGAATTGCTTTTTGCTGAATTGCCGTTGGTTTATCATAACGGGCATCTTCAATGGCATTGAGCAATTGCCGGTTAAGCTTTAAGTCTTCGAAAGAGGTATTGGACATTTATATTTTTTTGCAAAGGTAGTAAGATTAAGAAATTCTAAATATCAGTAATAACATCAAACTCCTTAACCCGCATTATTCATCAGGATTCTATTCCAAGCCCTAATTGCTTCAAAATC
>CAZZML010000668.1:0-1740 GCA_964654735.1 uncultured Roseivirgaceae bacterium
CCTTATTTTGAGTTAATTTTTCTTGAGTCGGCTAGTTTAACGGCTTCATAGGCATTTACAATTCCACCTGAGACTGATAGTTCTGAAAAGTCAACCATCTCATCCTTAGTACCTGGTTTAATCACCATTAAGCCATCAAACCTTCTAACTGATTTCATCAATATATCTTTTAGATCAGCAGGGGTTAATTCCGGAAAATAGCTTAATACCAAAGCAGCTACACCAGCAGTAACCGGAGAAGCCATTGATGTGCCTTGCGCATTTTTATACTCATTGCCAGGAGCAGTTGAGTAAATTTGAACACCAGGTGCAAAAAGATCTACATTCACTTTTCCATAATTGCTAAAAGAAGCAGCTAATTTGTCTCCTTCACCCCAAGAAGAAGCTCCAACTTCAATCCAGTTGCCAGCTACTTTTTTCTTCCCCAGATTTTTAGTTGGGAAATTATTTTCTATATCGGTATTTTTCCCAGAGTTACCGGCTGCATGAATAAGAAGCACTCCCTTACTTTCGGCATATTTTATAGCCTCATCTACATACGATTTGTTTGGTGAAAAGGCTTTGCCAAAACTCATATTAATTACCTGAGCTCCATTATCCACCGCATAGCGAATAGCATTGGCAACATCTTTATCTCTTTCGTCTCCATCCGGTACTGCACGTATAGCCATTATTTGCACATTATCTGCAACGCCATCAATACCAATACCATTGCCACGTTTGGCAGCAATAATTCCTGAAACATGTGTGCCATGGAAATTGTCAGTATCCTTACCAATAACATCGTTATTGCCATAGCCCACTTCTTTTAAATTAGTAGGGTCATCGCCCACAATTTTACGAGTATCATATTCCAGACTGTAAGCATAGTTTGCCTGATTGCCATAATGTTCAACTGCCCCATCTAAACTTTTGGCTACTTCTTCTATTGGCATGTCACCTATTTTTGGTAGCAAATTACCCATAAACCCCGTAGCTGTTTTAATTAATTCATCTTCTGACTGTACATTGGCTATTACATCAACTGTTAATTTATCTATATCTAAATAGGCTGTCATTAATTTATTATACCTAAGAATAGATGAACGTAAGCTATCGTAGAAGCTATATTGGGTTTGCGCTTTTTCAGCATCGGCTAAATAGGCATCTCTAACTTTTACCCAATAGAGGTAATCGGCTTTCTTCGATTCTTTTTTGTTTTCGTATTTAGGTTTTAGGCGGATGTATTCACGCGTTACTTCATAGGTGTCGGATCCTACGTTTTTGCCGTCTTTTCCTCCAATAAAATTCCAACCATGCACATCGTCAATAAATCCGTTATTGTCATCATCAATGCCATTGCCAGCAATTTCACGTTGGTTTGTCCAAGCAACATCCTTTAAATCTTCATGATCAATGTCAGTGCCAGAATCAATTACAGCAACAATTACAGTTTTGGATTCTCTTCCTTTTAAGTATTCGTAAGCTTTTTCGGTGCTTACTCCATTGGCTTTATTTTCTTGTGCATCTTGGTTAAACCAGGTGTTAGCAGGGGCATCTTCTTGTGCCTTAGTATGAGCAGAAATAAAAAGTAAGGCAGACGCTGCTAAGCAGATAATTTTGATTTTCATTGTAAGTTATATAAAAGTTACTTTGTTATTCGGTTTTAATGAGCGGCAATGATAGCCTTTCTTATTTGTTTTATGAACAAGAATTATATTAATGGTTAATTTATTATCCACTAACCTGGGTTCGACCTAA
>CAZZML010000669.1:0-1737 GCA_964654735.1 uncultured Roseivirgaceae bacterium
TTGGCCAAACTAACACTTTTATCATAAATTTTTACGTCATAGCCCTTACCAATCATTTTCTCAACCAGTTCAACTAATGGGCTTTCACGTAAATCATCAGTATTGGCTTTGAAACTAATACCCAACATTGCAATTTTCTTTTTATCAGTTTTTTTGATAAGTCCAAATGCCTGTTCAATTTGCATTTCATTACTTGGGATTAAGGATGAGAGTAATGGACTATGAAGATCTAGCTCTTTTGCTTTATGCGTAATTGCTCTCACGTCTTTGGGTAGACAAGAACCGCCAAATGCGAAACCTGGCTTAAGGTAATAAGGTGAAAGATTAAGTTTTTCATCCTGACAAAAAACTTCCATTACTTTCTGCCCATCGATACCCATTGTTTTGGCAATATTTCCGATCTCATTACCAAAAGCCACTTTTACAGCATGCCAACTGTTATCAGCATATTTGACCATTTCTGCAATGGGGACGGGTACTCGTATTAATGGCGCTGCTAGCTTGGTATAAAACGAAGAAATAATATCGCCACTTTCTGTTTCTGTTTCACCAATAACGGTTTTGGGTGGATTATAAAAATCAAAAATAGCTGTACTTTCTCGTAAAAACTCAGGATTCGACACGTAACCAAAACCCTCTCCCAATTTTTTACCAGAAGCTTTCTCAAGTGCAGGAATAGCAATTTTCATCGCAGTACCTGGTAGAACGGTACTACGCATAACAATAATATGCTTCTGTTTCTTGTTTCGAATTAGAGCACCAATTTCTTCACAAACCAGCTTAATATAATCTAAATTTAAGCCACCATTATTTTTGCTAGGAGTACCAACACAAATAATCGATATATCGGTTTCTTCTACGGCCGAACTGGCATCTTGTACCGCTTTCAAATGCCCCGATGAAACACCGGCAGCAATCAACTCTTCCAGACCATTTTCCACAATAGGCGATTTACCTTCGTTGATTAAATCTACTTTCACTTTTTGGGGATCCACGCCAATAACATGGTGGCCTTCGCTTGCAAAACATGCGGAACATACCGCTCCAACATACCCCATTCCAAATACACTAACCTTCACAATTACACTCCTTAATTTTTTTCACAATTGACACAACTTAATTAAACGACGTAAGCAGTCGATAAACTTTAAAACAATACGCTCTTAATATTTCGTATAGACCGCCTTATAGTCCTAGCAAGACACATACCAAGATTTTCATGCTATTGATATAAAATGACTTTTCCTAAAAACTTGGGAATAATAGCACAAATAATTATCAGTAACTGTAAAAAATTACAACACTATCACGTAACAAAGTTTCTATTATTTTATTATTTTCAATAACTTAAAAGATAATACAAAAATACACTTTTGATTCCATTAAACGCATCGCAAAAACACAAACTAAGAACCATTTCCCTCTCAGCACTACCCACATAAAATAGGGTGAGACAAGTCATGTTTCACCCTATTTTTCTACATCAGCTTCTACTCTATGATTTATATGCCTTTATTTTATTAGCTTTGCGCAGGTAGACCTTAATAAAGCAATTACGATAAGCTTCAGTAATGACAAGGTAGTTATGTAATTTTTTGTGATACTTAATTGGTAATAATTATTCCTTTGAAAACATAAACAGTAGGTAAAAAAATACCCAACCATTACTGATCGGGTATTTTGGTATTAAAGCCTGGCGGTGTCCTACTCTCACATGGGGAGACCCCACACTACCAT
>CAZZML010000670.1:0-1736 GCA_964654735.1 uncultured Roseivirgaceae bacterium
CTAATAAGTACAGCAAAATACACTCATCCTCCTCCTTGCTCATAGTTCATTTACACCCCTATGTTTTTTTTCGCAGATAACGCAGATTTACGCAGAAAAAAAATCAGCAACAATATGCGTTATCTGTGGGAAACGATAGCAGAGCCAATATTAAGAGCTTTGAAAAATGTTGTTATACATAGAACTTAGCCAATAGTAATGTACCCATATTTTTCATTACTCCATTTTTTGAAATTTTAAAGTTAATATATAGATAAAGTAAAAGAGAACATAAAACAAGATCGATAAATTTAAACTAGCCCCTAACCGCAACTGCTATGATAATTTATAACTGCCACACCCACACGTTCACTACCAATCATGTGCCTCGTAAATTTATTCCTCCTATTGCCAGTTGGTTGGTGCGTAAAAAAGGAGTAAGAAGATTTGCCAGAAGACTTTTCCCATTTACAGATAGAGACCTCATAGACCGTTATATTAACTTTTTTGAGGTCTCCCTTCTTGGCTCTCAAGCAGCAGTATTTAAAAAACTCAAAGGCTATTACCCTCAAGGCCAAACCGACCAAACCAAGTTTATTGTACTCCCCATGGACATGGCCTTTATGTTGGCCGACAAAGTACCTGTATCTCTGGAGCAGCAACACCAAGAACTTGCTCAAATAGCAGCCACCGATAATACATGTATCCCCTTTATTGGGGTTGACCCACGTAGAAAGGGTGTTTTTGATATAGTTAAAACACTACACAGCTCTCAAGGTTTTAAAGGCATTAAGCTCTACCCTCCTTTGGGTTACTACCCCAATGATGCAAGGCTTGCTCCTATCTATACCTATGCCGAAGAAAACAAACTCCCCATAATGGCGCACTGCTCACGTGGTGGAGTAAGCATTAAAAAAGTGACAGATGCTATGCTCCAAGAGCCCAACCCACTTGGAAGGTCAGTAGTTAAAATGAAAGCCAAGCATTTCTCTGATATTTATACCGACCCTGCCAATTATGACCCTATCGCTACCCAATACCCTAACCTAAACATTTGCCTGGCACATTTTGGAGGTGATGGCGAATGGGATAAATACCTCGAACACTCATGGCATCCCGGGAGCCTAGAAGAAAGTAAATCCTGGCTTTCGGTAATACTAGACTTAATACAAACCCACGATAATATATATGCCGACATCTCCTCTACCCTTTTTCAAAAGGATAGTTATATGGATTTGTTGTTGGTACTACTCGAAAACAAAAAAGTACGAGAGCGGGTACTCTTTGGCTCCGATTATTATATGATGGAGCGCATAAAATCACAAGAGCGAAAAATGGCGATTAAAATCCGTAGCCGTTTAGGTTCAGCCTTATTTAAGCAAATAGCAGAAACCAACCCGAAGAGGTATTTGGGGATAGAAAAATAAATAATATTGGCATCCCTTAGTGTGCTGGTTGTAGGCATGTTGCTTATTCCCAGATAAGACAACTTATTGTCAAGAAAAAGAAGGCTCTTGCATAAATTACTAAGTGAATGACATCTGGAAATTACACCATAAAGCAAAAAGACTAATTGTTGATAGGTAGTCATTTTTTATAAGGCTAAGTTCTAAACAATACAGCTAAAATGCTTATATATTCCACTAAAACCGTCCCTGCAAGTCATTCCGCAGGAATCTTGACCATGTAGCCTGTTACTATAAGCGGCAAAGATTTCTCCGTTGCACTACGAAATGACATTCTTTAAGTTTTAACCC
>CAZZML010000671.1:0-1724 GCA_964654735.1 uncultured Roseivirgaceae bacterium
AAATATTATTTTTTTATTGACATTCCTATAAAAAATATATACATTTGTATATACAATTAAGGATTTAATCATGTATGAATGGGACGAAACAAAAAGTAAAAAAAATTTCATTAAGCGTGGTTTAAATTTTGCAGATGCAGAAATAGTATTTTCTGGCGCATGTGCCACATTTGAAGATACAAGGTTTGATTATGGTGAGCCTCGTTTTATTACATTTGGCCTGTTAGAAGAACGTATGGTGGTGATAGCCCATACCCCGCGTGGTGAAAAAACTAGAATTATTTCAATGAGAAAGGCAAATAATCGTGAACAAAAAATTTATAAAGAGCGACTTAAAACGTCTTGATAAAATGCGTGATGAAGAGATAGATTATTCAGATATTCCTGAATTTGATGATGCTTTTCTGCGCTCGGTAGAAATGAAAATAACCCCTGAAAAGAAACCTATCTCATTGCGAGTTGATGCGGATGTATTGGACTGGATGAAATCGCAAGGTAAAGGCTATCAAAGCCGCATTAATGCGATTTTACGCAGCTATTATGAAGCGCATAAAAATGAACATAGTAATCGCTTGTAAACCTTCTAAAAAGTAAAGACTTTAGTAATAAAGTCTTTACTTAGTTTTATATATTTCTTTTTTATGGTGTAGGAATATCAGCTAATTCAATTCTTAAATTGTCTATTTTAAATTCTGATCCTCCGGACCACCTAGCCTCTGCACTACTAGTAGTATAAGAGAAATTGCTTCCAAGGGTTACCACATCAAATCCAATTGGATCGATTAAATCAAAACTTGCACTACTTACATGTCCTGTGGGGGAGACAGATACCCCGGTGACTATATCGGCTTTGTTATTGTTGCCTGGGATTTTAACTATTATATATAGTATTAAATGGGTCGGTCGGTGGTAACGGTAGTATTGCATTCCTAAACCCTTCAATTTTAATAAAAGGACTACCAACAGCTAACGTCTAATGATGAATTAGAATGGTAATCTCTGAAATTACACGTTTTCAAGTATGGCTCGTGGAACTTAGCCCAACAAAAGGTAGAGAAATTAATAAAACAAGACCGTGCATTGTAATTTCACCAAATGAAATGTCAGCACTTTCCACTGTACTTGTAGCTCCCATGACTACGAAAGGATTTGAATTTCCGTGTCGAGTTGGATGTAATTTTGAAGGAAAAAAAGGATTAATTCTTTTAGACCAAATTAGAGCAGTTGATAAATTACGGTTAGTTAAACATTTAGGCGTTATTGATGATGAAACCCAAGTGATCTTATGTAAATGTCTTAAAGAGCTGTTTTCATATTAAATAAATAAAGCTAACTTTTTATGACCTCCGACTCTGTTGCAAAAAATGCAACAGTCAGTTCAGGCCTGAGCTACTACAAATAACGCTTGATCATTTTATATCTGATTGGTATTCAGATAAGGCAGGGCAACTACAAAATAAGTGTCTGTCGCCATAGACATTATCAATTCGTGCAATAGGTGGCCAGTACTTATTATCATGTTGACGGCTATCTGGAAAAAATGCCTGTTGTTTGGAATAAGGATGATCCCAATGCTCTTCTAATAGCAAGCGGTGAGTATGTGGCGCATTATGCAATAGATTGTTGTTAGCATCTGCTTTTCCCATTTCAATATCTCGTATTTCCTGGCGGATGGCAATTAAGGCATCACAAAACCGGTCAATTTCAGTTTTATTTTCACTTTC
>CAZZML010000672.1:0-1716 GCA_964654735.1 uncultured Roseivirgaceae bacterium
ACTGAATGACATCATATTATGGCTTGTAATAGATTTTCCTTGCGGATTTAAGGTGATAGGTTAATTTTCTTTGCGACTTTGCGTCTTAGCGGAAAAAATTACAAAAACACCACCTCTTCAACCACACCAACACCTACTTCTTTGGCAAAGAGTTCTAATATTTTTGGTTTTGAGAGTGTAAGTTCTTGTTTTAATGGAGCTGAACTAAGCTCAACAATTAATTTTTTATCCCTAAAAAATAAGTTCGTGGTTCTTTTTGCAACAGGAGCACCCATTATCTTTTCCCAATAAGTAATAATGATTCCCTCGTCCACTTTTCGTTTCAGGTTATAGGTGTCATACATCTGATTAATGGCATCCTTTAACGCTGTAGGTTCAGCATTCCGATAGTTTTCACGGTTGTATTTAGGCTTCATAATCAGAGGTGTTAATAATGGCTCCGTTTGCTACCTCAAATATACGAGCACTAAGTTTATTTGCTTCTAATACTTTAATTGTTCGTTCTGATCGGGCATCGGTAATAAAAAGTTGCCCGTAAGCATTGCTCGTTACTTTTTGAAGCAGTTTATGCATTCGTTCGTCATCTAACTTGTCAAAAATATCATCGAGTAACAAAGTGGGCTTTAACTTTTTTTGCTCAGATAGCAATTCAAATTGAGCAAGCTTTAATCCTACTAAAAATGATTTTTGCTGCCCCTGTGAACCATGCCTTTTCAGAGGTTTGCCATAAATAGTAAAGAGGAAAGAATCTTTATGAATACCAACGTTGGTTCTCTGCATAATTAAATCTTTCTGTAAAGATTTCTCATAGAGTGCTTCAATTGGCTTTTCTTCAAATTGGCTTTCGTATTGAATAGAAACAGGCTCTACTTTAGAATGTAGGGAGCCATAATGATTATTAAATAAACTGAGAAATTGTTTTACATAGGCAACTCTTTCTTCGCAGATAGGCTTACCATGTTTTATAAGCAAATTTGTGTAAGTTTTTAGCAAATCATAATCAATAGAAGCTTTATTGCCATCCATTTTTAATAAAGCGTTCCTATTTTTTAAAGCAAACGTATAAGTTATCAGGTGCTGGAGATATTCTTTATTCGACTGGCTTATGGCACTATCAAAAAACTTTCTCCTCACCTCATTACTATCATAAATAAGATCGATGTCGTTTGGCGAAATCATAACTAATGGAAACATACCAATGTGGTGGCTTAGTTTTTCGTGCTCCTTTTTATCCACCTTAATCTCTTTCTTTTTACCTAATGAGGCGGCACAATTAATGAGACGGTTTTTCTTTTTAACATGAACCTTTGATTTAATCATAAATTGATTTTCCTCAAATTTAATATTCGCACTATCCACAGAGTTGATGGAGCTTTTTGTCATGGATAAATAATGGAGCGCATCCAAAATATTCGTTTTCCCAGCTCCATTATGCCCAACAAAACAGTTTAGCCCATCAATAAAATCAATTTCTAACGATTCAAAATTTTTAAAATTGAAAAGGGTTAAATTCTTAAATAGCATTGGTTAAACAAATATTTTCAAAGGGATGTTTACAAAAAGAACTTGTATTAACTAACTTCGCAAGTTCTTATAACAACCAAAGGTACCGAGCAAAAATGGCAACTTCAAAAACAAAAAAAACTATTGGTTCAAAATTAAAATTCTCGAAAGAGCAATACATGAATTGGTACGAGCAAATGCTTTATATGCGTA
>CAZZML010000673.1:0-1705 GCA_964654735.1 uncultured Roseivirgaceae bacterium
TTGGTATCCATTTCGGTGGAGGCTGCCTTTTTATGCCCAAGTACGTTTCTTGCAAACTCAGTAACGGCACATTGCATACCCAAACAAATGCCCAAAAAAGGAATTTTATTTTCTCTAACATAGCGAATAGCCTCTATTTTCCCTTCGATGCCACGTTCGCCAAAACCTGGTGCCACAAGTACTCCATCAAGTTCTTTCAATACTTCATTGGCATTGTTTGAAGAAATACTTTCCGAAGATATCCATTTTAAGTGTACTTTGCATTCGTTTTCGGCACCTGAGTGCACAAACGATTCTACAATTGATTTATAAGCATCTTGTAATTCAACATATTTGCCAACGAGGCCGATAGTAACATCTTCGGTTGGATTTTTAAGTCGACCCAAAAAGCTTTTCCACTCCTCTAAATCAGGTTCTGATTTAGGCAGTTTTAATTTAGTTAAAACACGTTCTGCCAGCTTCTCTTTACGCATTAAAATGGGCACATCGTAAATAGTTTCAGCATCCATAGCCTCAATTACATCGTTTAGCTGCACATTACAGAATAATGCAATCTTCTTTCGAATGTCGGCTGGCAAGTGTTTTTCTGTTCTTCCAACCAAAATATCTGTTTGAATCCCCGCTTCTTGTAATTGTTTAACTGAGTGTTGGGTAGGCTTTGTTTTAAGCTCTTTGGCTGCAGCTAAATAAGGAATTAATGTTAAATGAATTGAAACAAAATCGTTAGGGCCAAGCTCTAATTTTGCTTGTCGAACCGCTTCAATAAACGGTAGAGACTCTATATCTCCTACACAACCCCCAATTTCTGTTATTACAATATCATATTTTCCAGTTTCCCCTAATTTAAAGAAATTAGCCTTGAGTTCATCTGTTATATGAGGAATTACCTGTACCGTTTTACCCAAATAGTCACCACGCCTTTCTTTAGTAATTACATTATTATAAATACGCCCTGTGGTTACATTATTGTCTTGCGAAGTAGGAACATTCAAAAATCTTTCATAATGACCCAAGTCCAAATCTGTTTCTGCCCCGTCATCTGTTACATAACACTCACCATGTTCGTAAGGGTTTAGTGTACCCGGATCTATATTTATATAAGGGTCAAATTTTTGGATAGTGACCGAAAACCCTCTGGTCTGCAAGAGTTTGGCCAGAGAGGCAGCAATAATGCCTTTGCCAAGAGAAGACGTAACACCACCGGTTACAAAAATGTATTTAGCAGACTTTTTGGAGGCCATAAGAGGAATATTGAAAGTATATTAGTGTTTTGTCAACTTATGGGGTGCAAAGGTATATATTTAGTTGGATTTTAGCTCAGGAATGTTAATTTTTACGAGTTGGAAAACCATCGTTTTATAAAACTGTTAAACTCTAGGTTACATAGGCATACAAAATTGTATATATGCGAGTAACGGTTTGATAAACTTTTATGAACTAACTTAACCACATTGTCAATGCACCTAATGTCCTCCTCCAAGCTTAAGGCGTTATTTATTCTTCCGATTTTATTAATTTTATTCTCTTTTGGCGAAGGCGATAAGGCCATTCCAAAGTTTCCATTAGCGGAGAATGCCATTTCGGAAAATGAATTGATTGCTAATGACTATGGAATAGAACCTATTATTTCTGAAAAAGAAAACACGTTTTACATCGATGGGGAAGTGGTGGATCCTACAGTTGAGGAGAGGTGTGAGGGAGATGA
>CAZZML010000674.1:0-1703 GCA_964654735.1 uncultured Roseivirgaceae bacterium
ACTGAAACAGCCGCCCCAGGGCTTCATCGCCGCCCATTGATTCGAACATCAAAATCTTAGTTTATTGACTCTAGTTAGTTGTAATATCCTTTCTCAAAAACTATGACCGATTCAATTGGACAATCAGGGTTTTCCATATGCGCTGGGGCATATAAACCTATACCCAATTTATACGAAGTTAAACCTGCATCATCAATATCAATATTTTTATCTTCTTGTTCAAACCATTGTCGAATTTTATTAAAAGGTTCTCCTAACAATTTTTTATCCTTAAATGAAATCTCTGTCGGTAAGTATGTCTCTATTGCTTCACAAACACCTGGTTCTTTGTAAAAAACTTGAAATGAATTTTTTAAATAACCATCTGTACACATCTTGGCTTTATTAAAAGAAGTATCAGGTTTTTCGTTCATAATCTTTCGAACATCGGTTATTTTTATACCAAGTTTTATCGAATCTACACCCACATAACTTTCAATTTTCATAACTTAATCCTACTTTACTTGTAGATGTGCTGTGGGCGAACGCCAATGGAAACATGACTTGATGGCAAATCGATTTGGGTGGAAAAGAATTTAGCTCAAATCTAAACTAACAGACACCCTAAAAAAACGGGCAACTGTCAGATCAGGTCTGAGCTACTACAAAACTAAAGAACCGAAGCTCTATCCAAGTCGAAAATATCTATGTTTTTTTCTTCAAATATTGACTCTAAAGCAGACAAACCATTTTGATTTTTATATTGTAACTCTGCATCAGATATAGGAACGGCTAATAGAAATAAAATCTCTTCATTTTGTACTTCAAACCCTTCTAATTTATCTTCCCATAAATATGGTGAGGTAAAAAGTAGATGTTTCATATCATTATTGGGAAGAAACATTTCTACTAAGGTTTCAAAAATAACGCCATGACTAATTTTCCAATTATCTTTCATTACAAAAAAAGCAGAACTGCTTAATATGTTTCCTGCACATTCAAAAGAAGCATATCCTGTAAATAAAATTTCATATTTAACATTATTTGTTGGAAAGTCCATAACCCCAATCGTGGAATAAAATATAACATTTTCGTCCGTTGGGTCTGGGCATTCCAATATAAATATTGATTTATCATTATTATTATCCCCGTATTTAACGACTTTAGAGTCTATTCCTAAAATAGGGGATAATTTTTTATATAATTCTTTTTGCTTTTCCGTTGGCTGGCTCATTTTCTTTCACTTTAGTATATGAAAATTACGAAAAATATTATTCAAAAGCATCTGTAACATCTTCTAGTTTGTGAGATCTGTTCGTATTAGGCGTTTCAGGGCGATAATTTTCTGGGTTATTATGTTCATCTAAGAATTTCTTTCTACCAATTTCTCTTTCAGCAGCGTCAGCTTTGTGTTTTCTAAACTCTTGCTTGGGTTTATGCCCCATATCCCATTCATCATCAAATTTAATTTCTTCTTTTGTCAAGGGATCACGTACTTTTTGGTCGCTACCTTTGGCACTATCAAAAGCTTTTTCTCTTACTCCTTTACGATACCCTGATGGTCTTTCATAGTACCATTCACCATATTTTGTTAACGACCCATCTTCATTTTTTACTGGGTGTTCAGGTGTCTTAGGTCTTCTACCTTTTAGAACAGGAGCATCTGCATTCTTTCCTCCCCCAATCTTACCACTATCTCCCCCCCCTTCAACACTCTTTTTCTT
>CAZZML010000675.1:0-1688 GCA_964654735.1 uncultured Roseivirgaceae bacterium
AATTAAACATTTTTCAACTTAACCAGTGGTCTGATTTTTGGGGAGTATTATACATAAAGCTGTGATAATCTATTTCTTTTGAGAGTTCGAGATTTTCAAATTCTTGTTCTATATATTCTATAAAAGCATCTTCTAAATGATAAAAATATGAGATCATATAAATTCCTTTTCTATTTTTTAAATAATATCCTTTTCCATTAATTTTTGTATATCGAAATCCAAGTTCTCTTTTCAAGAGATCATAAATACCAAGTTGAAAAAATTTTATTTTTTTCTTCCCATTTTTATACTCAAATATGTCTGCCAATTTAATCATGAATATCTTTTTTTAATGTGTGGTAACGGTAAGTATAAGAATAGTAGCCGATTGCGGAACTCAAATCTTTCAATTTACGATGAAGATGAAGCGGGCTACACCCCTTGAATTCACTACTATTTTGGCTATTATTTTTATACATTGTTGTAATGCGTTATTGATCAATATTATATTTCTTTTGATTTAGAGATAACAAATTCAGGAACTATTATTCCTTTTCTTTTTTCTGTATCAATATGAAGTCCAGTTAGTTCCGTTTCTGACACGATTTCACTCGACTCTAAATTTTTCATTAAATGCTTAAAACGGATTATTTTTCCTTTAATTTCAATTAGTTGAGATTCGATATAGATGTTATCACCAGCATAGACCTCTTTAAAGTATTTAATGTTTTGTTCCAGCGCAACCATTCCTCTTTTAGACTCCCTTAAATATGTTGCAGTCATTCCTAATATCGAAAAAAAGTTCCAAGTGGCTTGGTCAAACTTTTCAACATAGAATTTTACATTCATATGATTCATATGATCGCAATCCCACGGATAAATTGTTCCTTGATAAGTTTTTGTCATTTAATTAATTATGTTTTTTCTAATGCATTACAACGGATGGGGCTATGCGACGTGCCGCATTTCCTTACCGTATCTTTCTATTTTACAAAACTATTCATTTAATGTTTAATCGTCTTATTATCAATATACTGCGGCATGACGTATAGGTGTTGTTAGCCAACGTATTTTGAAAACCATAATTAATCTTTAACACAACGTATTGAAAAACCACTTTTTTTGCTATCTCCACTTTCACCAATATCGTTACTTGTGTAATAAAGAGTTTTCATATAGTTCCGTTTTTCATCTAAAATGTTTGTCCATTCAGATGTTGACCACCATACACCATTATAGGCAATATTCATAAATATACCATTATGAACACGGAAGCCACCTGGCAAAGCTGTAAAACCACTACTATTATTACCTTCAGCCGTATATTTCCAATGCAGTCCACTTGACTCCTTCAATTTTTCACCGGCGATATCTTTACCGCCTAAGTAATTAATAAGAGTTGACCAATCATCGTCATTTGGAACATGCCAACCAGATGGTGCAATATTTCTACTATCAGAAAATATATATGCATTATACAATCTTCCGAAAGTTGCAATACTATCTAAATCTTCAGTGTTGTTATAATTACAATATGCTCCAGAAGTAAGCTTACTCCATTGGTCATTACTTTTTACGTTGGGTATTGAGTCTCCATTTCTATATTTAGTTGTTCGCAAATTTTCGGCCATCCAGGTTTGGGTTCCAATTGCAATTGTTTTATAAACATTTCCATCTTGGTCAGTCATCGTACCATATTTCAATTTGGG
>CAZZML010000676.1:0-1685 GCA_964654735.1 uncultured Roseivirgaceae bacterium
ACAAGAGAAAAAAGGAACATACGTAGCTTCTCACCAATGGGATATGGAAAGTCTTGAAGCGATAAGAACTAAGTATCAAGCCATTGCTAAAAACGAAAAAATTAGCCCAGATAGATATTTTGGTAAAAAAGGCGGCCCTTCTTTAAAAGAACATAACTGTGGTACTGCTATTGGTTGGGGTGGATTCACCAAAGATCAAGCAGCTTATGTAGATTATTATCCTACATCTATGGAAGCTCAAACGCTTACTTTAAAAGATATTCCAGCCAGTGCATTTTGGTCAATTACCGTGTATGATAAAGTAGGTTTTGCAGTAACTGAAACGTATAACATCAATTCTCAATTTGTTAAAACGGAGAAAGATGGCTCAGCAATCATCCATTTTGGTGGAGACAAATCACAAGACAATTACATGGAAACTTTTGAAGATTGGACTTTTATTCTTCGTTTGTATCTACCAACAGATGAATATTTGAATGGCTCTTGGGTTCGCCCAGAGCTAAAATTAGTTAAATAACTATTCTAGGTAAAGATTACTAATAAAAAAAAGGATATTTCATTTTAGCTATTCTGTTTAATTCATCTCAAACATGAGTTAATTTATCATGGAAGCCCTAAGGTTTATTGAGTGTTAGTAATATAATGGAGGGTCATCAATTGATGGCTCTCCTTATAATCCCTTGATAACCAATTTTATTATTCAGAAAAATTTTAAAACAAATGAAAAAGACTCTGTTATTGTCCTTCCTAATTATGGGTGGGGTGCTATTTAGTTATGCACAAGAAAAAACAGCCGAAGAATTAGCCAAAATGTCTCAAAACCCTTTGGCTAATATGATGAGTTTTCCGTTCCAAAATAATACCACCTTTGGTAACGGCCCAAATGGAGATAGAACCTCCAATGTATTAAACATACAACCAGTATTACCATTTTTTGATGGACACTTAATTACTAGAACCATTATACCAATAGTGAGCTCACCAGATTACACCCAAGAAAGTGGAGCAAATACGGGTGTTGGCGATATTAACATGACCTTATTTTACTCCCCTACATCAAAAAATGGATTAACCTGGGGCATTGGTCCCGTTCTAATACTGCCTACAAACACCAATGTATCGGCTAGAAAATTTAGCACAGGTGCTTCTTTTCTAGTGCTCAAAATGAGCAAAAAACTAGTGTACGGCTTTTTATTAAGCAATGTTTGGTCTGTTTCGGGCGACTCTAATGCAGCTGATGTTAATTCATTCTTAGCTCAATATTTTGTTAATATGAATTTTCCCAAAGGATGGTATATTTCATCGGCTCCAATACTTACTGCTAATTGGGAAGCTACCGAAGGTAATACTTGGGTAATTCCATTTGGTGGCGGTGGTGGTAAAATTATCAGAATAGGTAAAATCCCTTTCAACCTTCAGGCACAAGCTTTTTATAATGCTGTTCGACCAGATAATTACGGTGGCTTTAGTACTCGTTTCCAAATTCAGTTGATGTTGCCTAAATAAGCATATATTCATAATAGGAAAAGGTTTTTTAATAATAATTAATATGAGAACGAAACATATTTTACCAATAGCAATAGTTTTATTTACGAGCAATTTTGTTTTATCCCAAGTTCCACAAAAACCAAAACTCATTCTACAAATTACAGTAGATCAATTAAGAGGAGACTTACCTACCAAGT
>CAZZML010000677.1:0-1677 GCA_964654735.1 uncultured Roseivirgaceae bacterium
TCTATAATTAAAAATGGGTTGTGCTGATGATTTAATTTTTAAATCGGGAATCGATTTAAAAGTAACCTCAAAATTACCTGAGGCGTCTGTTATGCTTTCGCCATGTGTAACTTCTAATTCATCAGAAGAAATAGACGGACGGTAATACCAATACCATTTAGGGTATTGTGCTGTGCGGACAACTCGATAGACCACTTTCGCATCGGTAATCATACTTCCTGCATATGCTGTGGCTGTACCTTTTACGGTAATACTATCGTTTAATTTATAGCTTTCTGTTACAGGTTTAAATTCTGCTTCAAATTTCGGACGTTTGTATTCTTCCACAGAAAAATAATGACTACCATTCTCGGTTTCAATTCTAAATTGTCCTGTTAACCCAGAAGAAGGTAGTATAAATTCTCCGCTAAAAGAGCCAAATTCATTCGATGTAAATACGGAGGTTTTTATGTCTTGATAATTGACATCCTTAAGAGTAACCGTAACATTTCTATTTGCAATACTGGTTGCTTTATTGTTTTTTGAGTTTACAATGATACCTTTAAAATATACTGTTTGACCCGGTCTATAAATACTTCTATCAGTAAATAAATGGGTGCTTGTACTCTCATAATCTTTGTCACCATAATTTCTATACAATTTATTTAGGTAAAAACTGCCAAAGGTAGCCTTGTCTTTTTCATGGCTAACGGTAACAATGACGTTAGAATGACGTTGGTTTACATTAAATGACACTTGTCCTTTACTATCTGTTTTGAAAGTTTTGTCAATTAGTTTATTATATCTACCGGTATTGTGATTTTTCACATGAACAGTAGCGCCAACTATAGGGCTTCCTGTATTCCGATTTACAACTTGGTAATTATAGCTGCTAAAACTGTTATTTTCAATTAGAGTGAGGTTCGTTACTTGAATAAAACTGTAGGCAAAGGTATTTTTATCAGTATACTCTTTATGAGTAGAAGTAAAAACTAGATAAGTGCCTTGTGCTAGAGAAGGGACTAATACTTCGGTTTTGTGTTGTTGATAATCGTTTTCATTGCGGAGTTTAGCATCCCAAGTATTCACTACCTCTAGTTGATTGATAAAGGCGATTTTAGCATCGTTTTTATAAATTTTAGAAAGCTGTCGTTGTTGTTTTAAACTAATTTTAACTGCTTTAAAGTATAATTTATCAGTGTTTTTAAAGCTAACTAATAGTTTAGAAGGTTTTTGGACAGGAATAAAGCTTTCAGTAGTAATTTGTAATTGCTTATTAAGAATCTGACTTTTTAGATTCTTACATTTTTCTGTACCTTTTGCTATAGGGAATTTGGTAATCGCTTCCTCACAAACTTGCAACGCTTCTTTTAGTTTCCAACGGTTTTCCTCTTTTTCTAACGGAACATAACTAGCCGCTTGCTCATGTAATAACAATGCAATTTTGTAATCTATTTCTGTAACTACTTTATTGTGTTGATATTTCGTTTTGAGTTTTTGTAAGGTGTTAAGATATATGACATCTTTATCATCAAAAACGGCATTGTTTCTAACAAAATCTAAACGTTCAGAGGTCAATGCTACCAGTGCTGTGGAATTGGTGTCTTTTAGGTGAAATAAGGTTAAATTTTTATAGATATATAAGGCATGTAATTGCTGCGATAAACTATCTTTTGTAGTTAACTGTTCTTTTACAAA
>CAZZML010000678.1:0-1671 GCA_964654735.1 uncultured Roseivirgaceae bacterium
GCTATCAAAGCACTATTATAGCAACTACTTGGCTAAAATGGTGAAGTTGAGCTAAAAGAGAAGCGCAAAAATTAGCACATTAAAAAACCCAAACATTAATGCTTGGGCTTCTTATACTCTTAATAATACTTTAATGCATTACTCTAACTTCTAGTATTTACATCTAAATCATAAAATTCATTTTTAGTGAGATTATACTGTATACTCCAGTAACGAGTACAACCATCATGAACTGACACCAAATCCTTTGATAGTTTATCAATAATAATTTGGTTGCTTTTTGACCAAACAAAGTTCACAAAGAGTATCTTATCTCCATTTTGATTAATAAATCCAAAATACTGCCTTTTATATTTGTTGAGTCGCTTCTTTTCTATTGAAGGACAACCTTTCCCCTGATCAGGTAAATCCTTTGCTAATTCAGCTAGTTTCTTTGAAAGGTTGCATTCAAAAGTCTTTATCGTGCTTTCATAAGGAGTAAACCTTCCAGACTGATTTTCAATACTTAGCAAAACATCAAACTCTTGTGGAAAAATATATCCACTGTATTTGTTATTTTTAAAATACTCAGCCTTTTGTGAGTAGGTGCTTGTACTAATAAGTATACTTAATGCAATAATAATTGTTCTCATCTAAATAAATATGTTGCTTGTTGCATGAAAAATGGCACTAATCTTGGACCACTTGGAGATCCGTTTTTTATTCCATAATACTGTCTTAATGGTAGAGCAAGCTCATTTCTAAGTTGATTTTCTTGGTTTACTGCTGAAATTTCGTTTTTTCTTAGTCCATTTATATGTGACTTGTAATTTCCAAAGTTATTTCTAAGATGTAATCTTCCAAAATTAGCATCGCTAGCGTGAAACATTTCATGAGCTAAACCAACAAAAGAGGGTCTTTTTCTATTACCATTTATGTCAATTCCTCCAAGCTTACTACTAGGGTTAAATGTGATAGTTCCACCACTACCCGTTTTGGGATAGCCAGCAAGTGCAGATGAAAGCCCCCCTATATTAGCTGCTGCTTTTCTTGAATCATTTTCAATAAAACTATTACCAGATCCTTTAACAATTGTAAAATTATTGTCAGATCCTTGTAAATCTTTAACCAACCCAGAACCAGTCGCAGATGTTGTTGCAATTTCGTCAACAGCACTAACCGCTTTCTTCATAAATCCCTTTAATGAACCATCTTTTTTTACTCCTCTTCCTGTATATGAAGAACCATCAGCATTATAAACCTGACCCCCAGAATACAATGCCTTGTTTTGACTTTTGTTTCCAACCTGAATCCATAATGAGTCTCCATTAATATCAATGTATTTAATTGGATTATTAGCGCCATACTGGTAAGGAGAGTAGTCTAAGTATTTGTCTGCAAATCTATCTTGGGTCATAAATCTACCTAACCAAGGGTCTTGCATTCTAGCCCCATAATCATACCAGCCAGTCTCTTCTTGTAACTCCTTGCCATTATACAAGTATTTATTAGGAGTTTTATCTGTTCTTGTGAAGCTACCGAACCGTCCACCAAACGGATAATAGCTATCCATCTGTACAATCTTGCTCTTGGAATGAGTAATCTTTAAATCGTCAAAATAAACGTTCACATTCGCTGCATCTTCGTTGCTTACATAAATGTAGATATAGCCGGCTTCGGTAATGGAGACCG
>CAZZML010000679.1:0-1646 GCA_964654735.1 uncultured Roseivirgaceae bacterium
TTAAAGTAAAGAATCCACCTTCTAAGAAGGTGGATTTGACTTAGCCCCCATAAGGTAATGGCACTAACTTAACAATTTAAATTCTTATCTTTGGGAAAAGTATTAAATCCTAAAGGAAATGAAGAATAATAGATCGTTAGCAGTAAGTACAATTATTAATGAAGAATTGCACAAAGACTCAATGCTTAGTTTTTTTGGCAATTTTATTGAAGACAACTTAAGTGAGAAAGAAAAACCCGCAAAAAGCAGAGACAGGATCTTTACCCAAAAGACCACCCTGGAAACGATGCTGTTGACGTCAACTCTTGATGATAAATCGCTAAAGAACTCTGTGACATTGTTTTATGTTCTGCACCAACGCAACCGCATAGCCATGGAACGAAAATTAAAGCTACAAGCAGAAGTTCAAAAGGAAAAGGATAAAAACAAACCTGTATTGAGGGGGCGGCCTAAAAAACATGAGGTCAAATTACTCAAAAGCAAGGCTGATGACATCTCATTAAATACAGCAGGGTATAGTAAAGCACGCAAACGTTTACCAATTCACCTCACAGCTTCTCTTTTTGAGTCGAGCAAAATAAAGGGAGCTGAAAACAATTATTCTCACTGGCACAATTTAAAAGTACTTGAGGCCGATGGTACATATTTACAATTACAGGACACACCAGAAATACGAAAGGCGTTTCCGATTAAGAGCAGTCATGAGGGAGCATACCCGCAAGCCTTATTAGAGGTCGTAATTGAAAGGGGAACAGGACAGATTTTTAACTACAAACTATCAAACAGGTCTGTAAGCGAACTGGCATTACTAAATGGACTTCTCGATGAGATACCCAAAGACCATATTTTATTGATGGATGACCTTTACAATTGCTACGAAATATTAGGCAACTGCATAACGAAAGGCATTCACTTTGTCGTTCCAGCAAAACGCAAGCGCAATTGTAAAGTCATACGTTCATATGGCAAAGGCGATGATATTATAGAAATTTCAAAGCCTAAGACCAGGAGTAAATGGGCGAACACGAACAACGATGAACCTTTGCCATCCAAAATAATACTGCGTAAAATTGATTGCAAAAGCCCTGACGGAATAGAATACACTTTATTTACTTCCGTTTTGGATAAAAATATAGATAAATGTGATATTCAAATGCTGTACCTGAGCCGGTGGGATATTGAGGTGTCTATCCGCGAGATAAAGACAATAATGGATATAAATATCCTTAGGAGTAAAACGCCAGAGATGCTGGAGAAAGAGTTAAACATCTCATTGACTGCATATAATCTAATAAGAAAAATGATTTATGCAAGCCTAAAAGACTTGCTTTTTCCCCCCAAAGAAGATTTCATTTATAAATTCTATACGAATAATAAGAATGTTCTTGTTGACAAAAAGGGACGAGTATATAGCAGATGGTCAACGGGTAGAAAACGAATTAATGAAGCTTATTCGGAAACAAATGTTGCCTAAACGTCCTAAAGGCAGGAAATATTCAAGAAAAACTAAAAAAGGTAAATATCGAAAATATAAATAATACTCTTAAGTTAGTGCCATTACGCAAAAAGCGGGGCAGGCTATGTTTAGCCAAACCATAGCGACCCCGTATAGCTATCGGGGTGCTTTGCGAATATAAACTCCTGAT
>CAZZML010000680.1:0-1638 GCA_964654735.1 uncultured Roseivirgaceae bacterium
TAATATTCTAACCTGAGGTTTTGAATTTCTTTGAAAACTCTAGTAATGTATCTATTTTGGGTACTTTGTTTAAAAAAATAAACTAAATAATGGCATCAAGAGGAAATTTTAGTGGGAGAATTGGGTTTATTGCTGCAGCTGCTGGCTCTGCAGTTGGATTAGGTAATATTTGGAGATTTCCTTATGAAACCGGTGAAAATGGAGGGGCTGCCTTCCTGCTTATCTACTTAATCTGTATGGTGCTTATTGGTTTCCCAGTAATGGTGGGTGAAATTTCGATCGGTAGAAATACCCAATTAAATGCCTTTGGTGCTTATAAAAAAATTGGCGGAGCCAAATGGGGGCTCTTGGGGTATTGGGGTATTCTTTCTGCTGTAATGTTTCTATCTGTTTATAATGTAATTGCAGGTTGGGCTTTTGCCTATTTTGTGCAAATGGTAAACGGCACATTATCTGCTACCCAAAATTTTGGAGAACATTTCACCAACCAAATTGCAGATGTTAGCGATCTGTTTTTCTATTCTTTAGGTTTTATGGTATTAACGGCCGTAATTGTTTCAAGAGGCATAAAAAAAGGAATAGAATCAGCTTCAAGAATATTGATGCCTGCCTTATTTATTATGTTGATAGGGCTTATTGGGTATAGCTTTACGCTTGATAACGCCATGGATGGAGTTAAATACTACTTAATTCCTGACCTAAGTGAAATTACCTTAGCAACCATTTATAATGCGCTTGGTCAAGCTTTTTTCTCTTTATCATTAGGTATGGCAGCTTTGGTTACTTATGGTTCTTATATAAGTAAAAAGGAGAATATAGTTACCTCAGCAGCACTTGTTACAGCAACCGATACAACGGTTGCTTTTTTAGCAGGCTTGCTAATTTTTCCATTGGTATTTTCGCAAGGGTTATCACCAAGTGAAGGGCCGGGATTAGTATTTGTAGTATTACCAGGCATTTTTACTGGTTTGGGAGCATTAGGCCCTATTATTGGAGCTGCATTTTTCTTATTACTTTGTTTTGCAGCATTAACTTCCACTATTTCTCTACTCGAAATTCCTGTTACCTTTTTAGTTGATGAGAAAGGTTATTCAAGAACTAAAGTGGTGATTTTTACTGCCCTATTGGTTTTTGTGATTGGTATTCCAAGTATGCTATCGCAAGGAGCAGTTGATTACTTTAGCAATTTTGCCCATTACGAAGGCATAACTAAAACAGTACTAGATGTGGTCTTCGATATATTTAGTGATGTAGGCCTACCATTAGGTGGCTTTTTAATGACCATTTTTATAGCTACTAAATGGAAAACTGCCAACTTTAATAAAGAGCTTGCTACAGGAAACGAAGGCTATATGGGTTCGTTTATGCAAAAATATTTAAATTTTGCACTTACCATTTTCGCCCCTGTTTTCTTAGGACTGATGTTTATTATTACTGTTTTGAAGAAATTTTTTGAAATAAATTTGTTTTAAACTTATTGGTAACCCAATTAATAAGTTGTATTATTTTATATACTCTCGTTTCTTTGTAAAGAACCTATAATTCCTTGGCAGGTTAATCTTTCTCCAAAATTACCAATCTGAGTTCGACCTAACCTGATTAATTCATGAATATTTGTTATGAGCATTTTAAGTGTCT
>CAZZML010000681.1:0-1635 GCA_964654735.1 uncultured Roseivirgaceae bacterium
ACGCTCTGATAACATAGTCCGCAGCTATAAAATAGTTGAAGTGTATTTTATGTATTATTTAATATAGACTAGACGTTAGCAATATAGTGCTAAAGCATGGGAGCCTAATTTAAATTTAAAAGAATATTATGAAAAAATTAATGTTGTTATTTATTAAAATATTGTTAGCTAGCTTTATAATTGCGCAAGTAACCGTTCCTACTGTGACCGCTAAAAGCCAACGTATAGTTAAAAGAATATCTGAGGGAATTAATGGGAAACCCACTGTTGAATATGGCAAATCTGAGGATTACACATTTTCTTTTTCTCCTGCCTACATTGACGATGAAAATGGATATTTAATTAAATCATGGGAAGTTGATGTTACTAATAGCTTGAATGGTCAAGTTGAATCAAAAATAACAGAAAATGGTGTTTTTAAAGCCCCCTCATATTTTCTTTTTAATCCTACTGTTAACGATTTACTATTAGGTATACAGTGGGGTGATTTTTTTAATAATGGAATATCGAATATTACAGCTAATGTTACTGGAAGTTATACTATTAATGGAGTCATTTCCCGTGATTTTTATAAAAGTTATAATAAATCAATTAACTTAAATCGTATATGTGCGCCAAATTTGTCTTCAACTAGTTTTTTAAAATGTTGTAACCAGCCAATTACAGTAACGGCAAATAACGCGTGTAATGCAAATATATATGAATGGACGGTTTCTGGAGGCACTCCAAGTGGTCCTATTACTACAAATGTTAATTCATTCAATATTATTCCATCTTCTCCTATAGATGGTGACATTACTGTTGAATGTGGCGTCAAAAGAAGTCAAACAAGTCCAAATTATTTTCGTTCATCAACAAAAACGTTTATTAGGCAAGATCGAACTGTCAATTTTAGTACGAAACCAAGTTTTATTTGTAAGGGCTTGGATTCACAATATAAAATCGATAATCAATGCGGGATGACGAATGTAACTTGGGATGTACCAAATGGCGTGGTTACGCCAAATACTAATGATAGTAAGGATGTTACGATTACGACAAACTCCAACGTATCAAGTTTAACGGTAACAGCAACGGCCAATTATGCTGGTAGTTGCACTGCTGTCGTGTCACAAACACTTCCTGTTTATAACCCGGTTGCAACTCCAGCTCCGAAAGGACAGGTTATTCTAACACCACATAGTGGTAATATATGTCGACCTGATGGTTGGAGCGCTCATTTTAAATCTAGTACTCCTTTTACAGATGGTATTACAACTATTCTTCCTAAAGTATTACCACCACATGATAGAGGTAGGCCACGATACTTCAGAGTATGTAATACCAACCTCTGTACAAAGGCAAGTAATTGTACAAGTATCTATGGGTATCCTCCTGCACCTTGCAAGTAAATATCCAATGCGGTTGCCGTGATAAGATCCATATCGGTACAATGTTTTAGACATTACTCAATCAACACATAACCAGGCGTTGCAGCTGACCCAAAAAGCGTCCTTTGTTTTGTGCATTCCGCTACGCTTCATTATTGCACAAAACAAAGGCCACTTTTTGGGCATCTGAACTTGGCGTTAGGTTAAAGGATTTTAAAATTTTGGAGAATTAATGGCTGACCCACAATTATTACAAGTTCCTCGA
>CAZZML010000682.1:0-1629 GCA_964654735.1 uncultured Roseivirgaceae bacterium
GGTTAAAACACAAGAATTAAGGGCTACAATTTCTATTTTCCACTACCGAATGTCTTTTCTATTCTGGAGCCAAACCGAAGAATCCTATATTAAAAAAACAAATCCTACTCTCATCATGTCTTAGAAGATGCTTCCTTCGTCAGCATATAAAAAGGGAAGCATAAGAGCAAGACAATAAAGAATAATACCAGCAAGCATTCTTGGGTTCTCAAAGCCTTTGGGATTAAGTAGTTAATTTAGAGAAAACATTGTTTTAACCTATCATATAACTAAAGCCCAATCATCGTCATTATCGAGCGCCCGCCTCCCGAAGTTGTACGGAGGGCAGGTAAGACTCGATAATCTCTGGGCTCTACCGAGCCCAATTCTACTACTTTTCCAAAAGTCAGAGGGTGACTTACTTCAATTTGGTAAGTAAGTCACCCTCTGACTACGTAAGGGCAAGTTATCAAAATAGATAATAGGGGCTTGTCCCATTGATTGACTGAGTTCGACCTAAAGAATAGGTATGAAAAAACTACTCATTCAGCCTCGTAATTAGCTGCTCATTCACATATTCTTCTTCCTCTTCATCTGCCAATTGCGCTTTTTTGCGAGTTTGTTTATTCGCCTTTGCTACAAACTCCAGCCATTTGGTTTCGTATGTATGTTCTTCTTGAGCCAATAAATGGTCGTAAGGCCCTTTATTGGAGATGAGCTTGACAAATACAGGAGCTGTTTCAATAGCTATAAATAATAAAATAATAAACCAATTGGCTAACCAAATGGCGCTACTATTTGTACTTATACGATCGAGCGCCAAAAGTCGTGCTGCTAGTCCGTTAAAGTTGGGCTCTTCTAGCGCAACAATTTCTATGGCTAGTTTTGCTTGTAATGAATCAATCTGAGCTAAACTGTTGGCAATAACGGTATCGTTTCTGGCTCTAAAACTTAGCAGTTCAAGGTCAGCTTTATCGGCATCAACCTTTTTTATTTTATAAATGGGGCCTGCATTTCGCTTCATCGTGCCTCCAGTGCCATCAGCCTCTTTCCTTGCAATCTCTCTTAGCTTATCACGGCTAGCTTCCTTCTGGTTAATAGTGGAGTCGAGCGACTGAATTTCTTTTTGGATAATGGCAATTTCCAAAGCCGTTGCAATTTTGAGTTTTTTTATTTGCTCCTCTTTTAGTTCATCATTGATGACAACGAGCTCTGTTTCAATTTCTTTTTCAAATATTTTAAGCTCCAATGGCTTTGCTATTACTACTGAAATGAGAACGGCCAATATAATTCTGGGTAAGGCCATAAAAAACTCATTACGTTTATTGCCTGTTTTCCGCATACTGGAAACGATAAACCTATCTAAATTAAAAATCATTAAACCCCATAAAAATCCTACGATTAGAGCAGAAGTATAACTATCGGTAAAAGTATAAATGGCATAAGCAGATGCCAACATTGCAAACAAACCAGTAAAGAATATGCTCGCCCCAATCCCCACATATTTACTGGTATCCGTAGGGCATTTTTCGAGCAGCTCGGTACTACTACCGGAGCAATACCAAAAAAATTGTTTGAGTTTATTCATTACTATAAATGGCTAAGTTCTAATTAATACAGCTAAAATGCTTATATATTCCACTAAAACCG
>CAZZML010000683.1:0-1619 GCA_964654735.1 uncultured Roseivirgaceae bacterium
CTCACGATGAGAATAACGAACATTCGTGTACAGGCTGCTCTGCTTGTGAACTTGCCTGCCCAAATGGTTCTATCGAAATCATGTGGCAACGAGTGCTCGATCCTGAAACAGGAAAGAAAAAGAAAGCAATTGAAAAACATGTGTATCATCACTCTATGTGTACACTTTGCAATTTATGCATTATAGCATGTCCAACAGATGCCATTAAAATGGGTCAGTCATTTGAGCATGCTACATTCGATAGAAAAGACTTAACTATGGTTTTAAATAAACCCGGATCAAAAATCCGTAAAGGAGTAGAAGAATAATGGGACAGATTATTTTTTACATCCTCGCCCTCGCTATTGTGCTGTTTTCTGTGATGACAGTTACCAGTAGAAATATTTTAAGAGCAGCCATTTATTTACTGTTTGTATTAATGTCAACGGCTGGCCTTTACTTTATGCTTAATTATAATTTTCTGGCAGCTGTTCAGCTTACTGTTTATTCAGGAGGGGTGGTAGTACTCATTGTTTTTGCAGTATTACTTACAGCCCGAATGGATCATAAATTAGAAGCAGTTGGTTCGATAAAATCCATAGCTTCCATTCTATTATTATTGAGTGGAGTTGGTGTAGTGCTTTGGGCTATAATGGGTTACTCATTTGTGCCCAACGGAATGGCCGAAGGTGCTTATGATGTTAGGGCCATTGGAATGAGCTTATTAAGCTATGGAAATTATGGTTATGTGCTTCCGTTCGAAGTAATCAGTGTTTTACTATTGGCCTCTATGGTTGGAGCCATTATGATCGCTAAACGATATACAAAATGATTGAAGGAATAGGATTAACCGAATTTTTAGTGGTTTCAACCTTGATGTTTTTTATCGGCATTTATGGGTTTGTGGTTCGCAAAAACTTGATAACCATTCTGATGTCTGTGGAGCTTATGCTCAATGCAGTAAACATCAATTTTGTAGCATTTAATAAATATTTATACCCCGATTTATTACAAGGATATATGATTAGCTTATTTGTAATAGGCATTGCAGCAGCAGAGGCAGCAGTGGCTATTGCCATTATCTTAAATGTGTATCGAAATCTGCAAGGTATTGATATTGAACATATAAACACGATGAAACATTAAGGCTATGCAGATGGATTTTTCATACATAATTTGGGTGCCTGCTGTACTATTAGCTTCGTTTTTAGTAGTTGGCCTTTTTGGTAATAAGCTGAAACCGATGCTTTCAGGAGCCATTGCAACCTTGGCAATTTTGCTAGGAATGGTATTGTCATACTCCGCAGCTTTTCAGTATTTTTTAGGGAAGGGATTAGTTGATGGCAGTTACCAAACGTTTATTCCATATAACTGGGAGTGGTTAAGATTTTACGATACCCTTGTAATTAAGTTGGGTGTAATGGTGGATCCCATTTCCATTATGATGCTGGTAGTCGTTACTACCATCTCCTCAATGGTACATATTTATAGCTTTGGCTATATGAAAGGGGAAAAGGGATTTGAGCGCTTTTTCGCTTTTTTATCCCTCTTTAGTTTTTCAATGATCGGGTTGGTAATTGCAACCAACATCTTTCAGATGTATATTTTCTGGGAGCTTGTGGGTGTATCATCATTCTTAC
>CAZZML010000684.1:0-1609 GCA_964654735.1 uncultured Roseivirgaceae bacterium
CCACGCTATTAACAAAACCCTAGAAGAGAAATAATTATGTCAGTAGAAACATTAGAATATACCGCTAAAGATTTTTCTAGCGACCAAGAAGTAAAATGGTGCCCAGGATGTGGAGATTACGCTATTTTAAAAGCTGTTCAAAAGGCAATGCCTTTAATTGGGCGAAAAAGGGAAGACATTGTATTTGTATCAGGGATTGGTTGTTCCTCTCGTTTTCCATATTATATGGATACCTACGGTTTCCATAGTATCCATGGGCGCGCACCCGCAATTGCTACCGGTGTTAAATTGGCCAATCCTAATTTAAGTGTTTGGCAAATCACTGGTGACGGTGATGCCTTGGCTATTGGAGGTAATCACTTCATCCATCTCATTCGAAGAAATGTAAGCATCAATGTGCTCTTATTTAATAACCGTATTTACGGATTAACCAAAGGGCAGTTTTCTCCTACCACTAATTTGGGTCAGTCAACAAAATCGTCTCCTCAAGGCACGATTGATAATCCTTTTAACCCTGGAGAGTTAGTATTGGGAGCCAACGGACATTTCTTTGCAAGAGTAACAGATACTAACTTGAAAGCAATGACGGCTATTTTTGTTGAAGCAGAAAAACATCAAGGAGCTTCGATTATAGAAATTCTACAGAACTGTGTAATTTTTAATAAGGATATTTTCTCAGACTACACAGCCAAAGACGTTAAGCTAGATCATCAAGTTTATGTAGAACACGGTAAGCCTATGATTTTTGGAGCTAATTCTGATAAAGGATTAAAACTAAATGGGTTTAAATTAGAAATAGTTACTATTGGAGAAGAGGGTATTACGGAAGATGATATTTTAGTACACGATGCACACGAAGAAGACAATACTTTACATATGATGTTGGCAAAACTTCAAATGCCGGTGGTTACGGGTATTATTCGTTCGTATGGAGAAGATTCGTTTGAAATTAGAATGAAAAAACAAGTAGAAGAAGTAGAAAAAAACTCCCCTTTTAAATCAGTAAATGATTTATTGGAAAGTGGTGAAACTTGGGAAATTAAATAAAGCTGAAGAAGGTTGTAAAAATAGTTGGTATTAAAGAGGGAGGTTTTGATGCCGATTATTGGGCAAAAAAATCACCCAAGGAAAGGGTTTTAGCTTTAGAAAAAATGCGAAACCAATACTTAACTAAAAATGGAATTAGACAAAGACTTCAGAGAGTTTGTAGAATTGTTGAATGCAAATAGGCACGAAAAAATTCATTGCGACCTTTGCGTTTTATAAACTGTAAAATAAGCTTAGCGATCTTTGCGTTAAAATAGATTACCTTAATGGAACAAAAAAGACAAAACAAGAAATAAATGGGCAACGAAGCAATCATTTTATTTATCATTTTAGGAACACTAATGGTTGGGGGGGCGGTAATCTTCTCATATCTAGTTTCTCCTAAAGTGCCTCAGAAAATGAAAGAAGACACCTTTGAGTGCGGTATCGAAACACAAGGGCCTTCATGGATTCAGTTTAAAGTAGGGTACTATTTATTTGCGATCCTCTTCCTCATTTTTGACGTAGAAACAATTTTTATTGTTCCTTGGGCTGTGGTAATGAAAGATTTAGGAATGGTTGC
>CAZZML010000685.1:0-1609 GCA_964654735.1 uncultured Roseivirgaceae bacterium
AACATCTTTCAGATGTATATTTTCTGGGAGCTTGTGGGTGTATCATCATTCTTACTTATAGGATTTTATTATACAAAACCATCGGCAGTTGCTGCTTCTAAAAAAGCATTTATTGTTACAAGGTTTGCAGATTTTGGCTTCTTGGTTGGAATCTTAGTGCTTTCCTATTACACAAAAACATTCGATTTTCAAGAGCTTATGAGCCCAGGTAATGCTGCTATTACTAATATGACGGGCATCTCATTTATGGGTATGTCAGTGCTGTCTTGGGCATTGCTTCTCATATTTATGGGTGGTGCTGGTAAATCTGCTATGTTTCCACTACATATTTGGCTGCCCGATGCCATGGAAGGGCCAACGCCCGTTTCTGCATTAATTCATGCAGCAACAATGGTGGTGGCCGGTGTGTATTTAGTGGCTCGATTATTTGGTCTCTATGTACTACACGCTCCCGATGCACTGGCAATTGTAGCAGGAGTAGGTGCATTCACCTCCTTATTTGCTGCACTCATTGCCGTTACACAAACAGATATTAAACGAGTACTGGCATTTTCAACTATGTCGCAGATTGGGTATATGATGTTGGCATTAGGCGTATCAGGCTATGTGGGTACAGAAGGACTTGGGTTTACGGCTTCCATGTTTCACTTATTTACCCACGCAATGTTTAAAGCATTATTGTTCTTAGGAGCAGGTGCGGTAATTCACGCAGTGCATAGCAACGATATGGGCGATATGGGTGGACTTAGAAAGTACTTGCCTATTACACATATTACATTTTTAATTGCTGCATTAGCTATCTCAGGAATTCCGCCATTTGCAGGTTTCTTTAGTAAAGATGAAATTTTGGTAGCTGCTTATGCAAGTAATCAATTATACTTTTGGACAGAATGGGCCGTAGCTGGTCTTACAGCTTTCTATATGTTTAGATTATACTTTAATATTTTCTGGGGTAATAATCGAGACTATGAACACAAACCTCACGAAGCACCGTTCTCCATGTCATTCGCTTTAATATTCTTAGCCATAATGACGACCATCGTTGGTTTTATTCCTTTTAGCCAATATGTATCTCCCAATTTAGTGCCGTTTACCACGCATATTCATTGGAACGTTGCCATCCCATCCATCGCCATTGGTGTGGTTGGTATTTTGGTGGCAGCTATTTTATACCTTAAACCAAAGGCCACGGCTAATAAAATTGCGAATGCAATGCCTGGTCTTTACAAATTGAGTTTACGCAAGTTTTATATAGATGAAATGTATGTGTGGGTAACACATTCCATTATTTTCAACTCCATTGCACGACCAATCGCTTGGTTCGATAAAAAAGTGGTTGATGGCTCGATGGATGGAATGGCTTGGGTTACAAACAAGGTGTCGGATAAAACCAAAGGCTTGCAGTCTGGCCAATTACAACAATATGCGTTTGTAATGATTGCAGGTGTTGTAGGATTGGCGTTGTTTATTTTATACTACCTAAACTGAGTGATTTAATGGAGATAAGAAGTGCTAAGAGATTGAGAATAAAATGCTTACAAAAAACGCAAAAATACCCAGCGGGTATGGCGAGTATTTTTGTGAATTTTTTAACTCAATACATTAGTGC
>CAZZML010000686.1:0-1592 GCA_964654735.1 uncultured Roseivirgaceae bacterium
TATTACAATGGATAGTATCAGCGCTTTATGGAGGTTATATAGTTTCTAATATTTTGAAATGGCATTGGTGGCGATTCAACGGAGAAGGTTATTTTTGGGGAATGCTTTCTGGTCTTATTCCAGCTATTATTTTTCCTTTAGTATTCAAAGAAACACTAGAACTTAATCTTTTTCCACTCTTATTATTGATTACTACGTTGGGATGTGTTATTGGAACCTATTTAGGACCACCAACCGAAGAAGCAAAATTGAAAGAGTTTTACAAAAAAACCAGACCATGGGGCTTTTGGAAACCAATCCATGATAAAGTTGTAGCAGAAGATCCAACCTTTAAAAGAAACACCATGTTTAAGATGGATATGTTTAATATAGTTATAGGAATAGGTGCTCAAACATTATTAGTAATAATCCCATTATATCTAATTTTAAGAGAATATACTTCATTATTTATTAGCCTGGGCTTTTTACTAGTCTGTGCTATTTTATTAAAAAAATATTGGTGGAACAAATTAGACCAACAATTATAAATTTAACGCTCTACAATGATTACCGAAAATAACCTTTCAAAAATAAAGAATTACGATGTTTTGATGGCAAACCACAAAGTACTCATTACAAAAAGTAATATTCCAATTTCTAGTGGCAATGGAATAGTTACCAGATATCAGAATCCTATTATAACAGCTGAGCACATTCCTATTCACTGGCGCTATGATTTGAATGTGAATACAAATCCGAATGGATTAGAACGTATCGGAGTGAATGCTGCTTTTAATGCCGGAGCTATAAAATGGAAAAACAACTATGTGATTGTTGTTAGAGTTGAAGGCTATGATCGTAAGTCTTTTTTTGCTTTTGCTGAAAGTGCTAATGGAATTGATAATTTTAAATTTTGGGATAAACCTTTGTTATTACCACAAACTAGCAATCCAGATATTAATGCTTACGATATGCGTTTGACACAACACGAAGATGGTTATATCTATGGTGTGTTCTGTACAGAACGTAAAGACCCAAATGCACCAAAAGGAGATACTTCTTCTGCCATTGCAAACGCAGGCATTATACGCTCTAAAGATATGGAAAACTGGGAACGTCTTCCAAATCTGATTTCAACTTCACAACAACAAAGAAACGTTACGTTGCATTCTGAATTCATAAACGGGAAATATGCTATTTATACTAGACCTCAAGACGGGTTTATAGAAACCGGTTCCGGTGGTGGAATTGGTTTGGGCTTTATTGAAGATATGACGAATCCGGAAGTGAAAGACGAAGTTATTATCAATGATAAAAAATACCATACCGTTTTTGAACTTAAAAACGGACAAGGTCCATCACCTATTAAGACCAAAGAAGGATGGTTACATATGGCACATGGCGTTCGTAATACTGCAGCAGGTCTGCGATATGTATTGTATATGTTTATGACTGATCTAAATGATATTACCAAGGTAATCTATCAACCGGGAGGTTATTTAATGGCGCCTAATGAACAAGAAATTATTGGAGATGTAGGTAATGTATTATTTTGTAATGGTTGGATTGTTGATGAAGATGAGAAAGTGTTTATTTATTATGCTTCATCAGAT
>CAZZML010000687.1:0-1591 GCA_964654735.1 uncultured Roseivirgaceae bacterium
GCTTGTGGATTAATGATAGTCAGAATCTCAAATGCCTGACTAAGCGATTCATCAATTGAATGTTGCATCAGATTTGGGGTTATTTTTAGATATTCAAGAACTTTTGGTTTAAAAATGGGTTCCAGTTCCTTAAAATCAAAATCATGTTTTGCACAAGGCTCAATACTACTGGCAATTTTGGCAGCAACATGAAGTATGCAGGCATCAGTTTTGAATTCTTTGGCCTGTAAGGGGTTGAGATGAAAATTGATTGTTTGCCAGATATTAGGGGGTAATTTCCAATGTTTTAAGAACTCAGCTCCTAGTTCCGCATGGGTAAATCCTAGTATTTTTTGTTCTGCAGAAATGATGGCTTCCTCGCCTTGTTCTTTAAAGCCGAGTATTTCTTTAGCTTGAAGTGGGAGTTGACTGAAATAGATTAATTTACCAACACTATGCAGTAAACCACCAATGAATAAACGTTCAGAGTCCGCGTGCTTAAGCTTTTTGGCTAAATTTTTTGCTAGTACACCACTGGTCACACTATGATACCAAAATATATCCATATCAACCAAGTCGGCCGGTATGCCTTTGAAACTGCTAGTCACAGATGTTGTAAGAACCAGACTTCTTAATTGAACAAGACCTAACATTGTTATCGCACGAGAGACTGTGTCTATAGTTCCAGAAAGACCAAAATAGGCGCTATTAACCATTTTTAAAATTTGTGTGGTTAAAGCAGGATCATGCATAATAATTTCTTCCAGATCTGCATTTGTGGGTTCGGGAGAATTAAGTAATTCGTTTACCTGTAAGGCAACTTCTGGCAAAGAAAATAATGATTGAACCTGACTGACTAATAATTGAGCATTCATATGGGATACCTTTTTGGGCATGTTTGATACTTCGTGCGGATGCATATAATTTCATAACCATCCGTGTAAAGAATTAAGTTTTTTCGAAACGAAAATGAACGGAAAAGGTTTATCTAACTAATCGTAATTCAAGTCTAGTTCTTTAATTAAAAAATGTGGGTATTATTTTAATAATATTTTTCTAATGGTCCGAACCTTTCGCTAGGTTATAGAGTCTACTGTAGATACACATTACACCAAGTTTTAATAGACAAACTTGGCCATCAAAAATTCCGTGACTTTATAATTATATGACAAGCATTAAATTTTTTAGAAAAATAGCAGGGCGAGCTTTATTGAATTGGGTATTGCTTGTTCTTTGTATAGTTCATTATTCAACTATTTTTGCAATAAACGCTAGTTTTGAATATTTGACTGACGAAGAAACTTATCAATATACAGTGGTACAGACTGACGACAATTTCAACTTTAAATTTGAAAAAAAATTAGAGGGTGATCTGGTAAGACTAAAAGCAGGTTACCACATACTTCAGTCTATATATGAAGATACCTCAATTAACAAAACGCATAGTGAGAGTTATATTAGGGAGAGGGCAAGATGTTACGTTTTTGATAGTAATTTTCATACCTATTCTCTGTGTTTTTTACCCAATGAATTTAGTAAAAACAAGCAAGACCGTTTACGAGGATTTGTAACACAAGTTCCCAATTGGAAATGGCAGTTTACACGCGTTTTG
>CAZZML010000688.1:0-1588 GCA_964654735.1 uncultured Roseivirgaceae bacterium
GACACTAGCATATAAAGTGACTAAAGTTGAGGGTTAGGTTTAAAACTTCCAACTCTCCACTTCCAACTTCCAACTTCTAACTACTTTTGCACCATGCATTCCTCCGATTTTTCTGATACCATTGTTGCACTTGCCACTCCACAAGGAGTTGGTGCTTTGGCTATTATTAGGTTAAGTGGGAATCAATCCATTGCCATTGTAAATTCTATTTTTAAAGGCAAAGATCTAAGCAAGGCAGATAGTCACACTCTCCACTTTGGTACTATTAGAGACGGTAACAGAATTATTGATGAAGTACTTATTTCGGTGTTTACTGGTACTAGTTCTTTTACAAAGGAGGAATCCATCGAAATCTCCTGCCATGGCTCTATGCTAATTGTAAAAGAAATTATTAAATTATTGATTACAAAAGGTGTGCGATTGGCTAAACCAGGAGAGTTTACACAACGCGCCTTTTTGCATGGCAAATTTGATTTAGCTCAAGCTGAAGCTGTAGCCGATCTTATCCACGCAGGTTCAGAAGCTGCCAGAAAAACAGCACTAGACCAAATGCGTGGAGGGTTTAGCAAAGAAATTAAACAATTGCGAGAAGAGCTTATTCATTTTGCTTCTATGATTGAGTTAGAGTTAGATTTTGGTGAGGAAGATGTAGAGTTTGCCAACCGAGACCAGTTAAAAGAGTTAATTAATACACTACTAGCTAAAATCAATACGCTAATCAACAGCTTTGATTTGGGCAATGTAATTAAAAACGGAGTACCTACGGTAATTGCGGGCAAGCCTAATGCCGGTAAATCCACCCTGCTCAATGCCCTCTTAAAAGAAGATAAGGCCATTGTTTCTGAAATTGCAGGCACTACCCGCGATACCATCGAAGATGAAATTAATTTGGGAGGAATTAGCTTCCGGTTTATTGATACTGCAGGGTTAAGAGAAACCACCGACACCATTGAAGCTATGGGTGTAAAGCGCACAAAAGAACAAATGGAAAAGGCTAGCCTAATTCTTTATATGATTGACCTTGCCAACGAATCTAATAACGATATTTCTAAGGCAATCAATTTATTAAAAAATCAAGCCATACCATATCTGCTTATTGGCAATAAAGCTGATTTACGCTCAAAAAAACAACTTGATAAACTTAAAGAGTTTGATATTAATTTCTTGTCTGCCAAATCGGGCGATGGACTAAAGGAATTAGAAGAAACTATTCTGGAAAAAGTAAATGCCAAAGCCTTACAAACCAACAACACCGTGGTTACAAACCTAAGGCACCACCAACAGCTTTTACTGACCAAAGAAAGTCTGGAAGCAGTAACCAAAGGCATTGACAGTAATATTACCAATGATTTTGTGGCACAAGACATCCGTTATGCGCTGCATCACTTAGGAGAAATTACAGGGACGATAACGACCGATGATTTGCTTGAAACCATCTTTTCTAAGTTTTGTATTGGGAAGTAGCATGGACTAAATCAGACTCTATTAGCTCTGATCTACATGTTTGATATTCAATTCTATTGTTTTTTTTACTTTCAGACATCCTGACCCCATCGTAAAATTTACTCAGATATTTTAAATATCATTT
>CAZZML010000689.1:0-1580 GCA_964654735.1 uncultured Roseivirgaceae bacterium
CACCTCTATTAATTGCTTGCAGAGGACATAATCAATTAATAGAGGTGTCCTTTATTATTGTTTAAATTCTTTCAGTGAATTAAAATAAACAGGTGTGAAAATAAAATCAGCTATTTTTACATCTTATAATTGAACAAAGTAAATTAAAGTTGTATGGATCGGATTAAATTTTCACTTGCTATGGGTGTTTTATTGCCTTTAGTTTTGTTTAGTTGTGCCAATACACAAGATAAAAAAAGTGAAGAAGAAGCTTCGTTAGTTATTGAAGAAAAGGCACCTTTTTTCAAAATATCCTTAGCGCAATGGTCGTTGCACAGAGCGTTTAGGGCTGGGGAAATGAGCCCGTTAGATTTTGCCAAAGAAGCAAATAAACTGGGGTTTGAGGCGATAGAGTATGTAAGTTTTTTATACCAGCCTTATTTAACTATTGGCGATAATCCTCAAGTGGCTATGCAAACCCTGCTGGATACCTTAAAAGCCCAAAGCGAAACCTATGGGGTAAAAAATTTGCTTATTATGGTTGATCGCGAAGGCAACCTTGCTACATCTGATGAAAACGAAAGAAACCAAAGCGTTGAAAACCATAAAAAATGGATTGATGCTGCTGCTTTTTTAGGATGCCACTCTATTCGGGTAAACCTAAATGGAACCACAAAGGTTAACGAATGGGTTTCAAGCTCTATTGATGCCTTAAAAAAGCTTTCAACGTATGGGCAATCAAAAAACATTAATGTAATTGTAGAAAACCATGGAGGTCTGTCGTCTAATGCAAAAATGCTAAATAAAGTTATTTTAGGTGTGGGAATGGACAACTGCGGCACATTGCCCGATTTCGGCAATTTTTGTATGAAACGGAAAGAAGGAACACAGGGGAGAGGAGATTGTATAGAGGAGTATGATAAATATAAGGGAACCCAAGAGTTAATGGAATATGCTAAAGCAGTAAGTGCCAAATCCAATGTTTTTGATGAAAACGGAAATGAATCCAACATAAATTATGAAAAAATGCTGCAAATTGTAAAAGATGCAGGCTACACCGGATACATTGGAGTAGAGTACGAAGGCAGTGGGTTAACTGAGATAGAGGGCATAGAAGCAACCAAAAAACTATTACTTAAAGCAGCTAGTCAACTTAAATAATACCTTGGATATTAATAAGTTGCTATACAATTGAAACAGTGAATAATAAAGCAAACACTTACATATTAAGCAGAAAACGCCTTTATATGTTAGCTATCTTAACATTGAGCGTGCTATTGGCTTGTGAAAACAATAATTCTTTGCTTGGTACATTAACAATTACCGAACCTGCCGGCATTGCACGTAATCTTGAATATGTGGAGGTGGAAATTTTAACAGACCAACTTCCATCGCAGGGCAAAGCACTGTTTCTTAAAGGTGAAAATGGAGGACGAATTAGGGGGCAAATTTTACGAAGTAAAAAAGAGTCTTCCGGTTATATAATTAATTATTTGTTTCCAATCAGTATTCAGGCACAGCAAAAGGTTAAATTCGATATTATACTGGCACAAGACGAGGTAATTTCAACAGATTTAAAAGCAGAGGGGGAAGGGTTGGAG
>CAZZML010000690.1:0-1574 GCA_964654735.1 uncultured Roseivirgaceae bacterium
TAGCCGTGTATAGAATTGAGTTTTATCAAGCCACTGGAGAAAACAAATTACTAGCCTCTGCCCTCATTAAACCTGGAAATTCCAACTATCAGCCGTTGGATAATATTTTACAAAAACTCATGCAACCATTTTTTTGGAAAGTTGTAGCCTTGGATTCAGCGGGAAAAGAACTATCCAGCAGCCAATTAAAACAACTAAAAATTGTAGATGAATTCCTCATACCTTAGTAGTTTTTATTATTTACTGTTCAATTCAATGGACTGAATTACTAAGAAATGTAACTTACTTTAATTATGAATAGAGTTATTCGTAGTTTTAAAAATTAATGCAATATCAGCGTCACCTATCCTACTAAACTGAAATATGCTGGTGAGGCTGCCGACCGCATTAATTAGAATACATTATCAGCAATCATATAAGTTACTGATTTCAAGGGATTTCAAACTTCATCAAGTTCTATCAAAGTAAATTCAAGCTGCTCATTTGTATTTTTATTATGATTAAACTCACCTGATAAACAATTCGTTTATGGGTCAATAGTTCACTGCAAAATGGAGAAAAAAATGAAATTTTTAGTCAAGATAGTCGCCGTTTTAATTTTAAGTATTAGTACGGCCTATGCTGGGTATTATGACACCTACAATATAAGTAGTTATCATTATAAACAATTTGGTACTTCTGATAATGCTAATATAGGTCTGTACGATTCCAAATACAAATTAAAAGGCCTGTTAATATTTTTATCTGTAGACGCTGCTCAATTGCCGGATAGCTCAAAAGACTCAAATGGTTTAATAAGATTGTATTATACGAGATCAAATTTACACGACGTTATCGATTTATTGAGGAATGAAAGCCCAATTAGAATTAATTATTGGAATGGTCCAGAAAAATACAATTCACATATTGGTACCGCCAAAAAAGAATTGGTTGGAGAAGGTGAATAAGACACTTAAACTAAGTAACCTGATGTGATGATTAAATGAAATTGATGAATTATATCCCAAAATAGTGGTAGGCTACCCTGTCATCTCTACAAGATTGAGATGACAGTTTTTTTGATTCTAAGTTGATTAGCCCTCAAATACTTACCTTAGGTGTTATTATGAAAAATATACTCATTACTCTCTCTATTGTTGGCTTTCTATCAGGATGTGCCACAAATGCTCCTTCTGCTGAAGAAAAAGCCGCTGTTTATACTAAATTCCTGACTACGCATAAATTGGAAAGTCTTAAGTCAATCCGATCGTTTCGATTTCATGGGTGGAACTCTCTTGATAACGAACATTTGATTATTACCACCTCGCCGAGTAGAGCTTACCTGATTACGTTGAATGGTTACTGTATTGATTTAAAATACGCGCAGCATATTGGCATTAAAAGAACTAATGACTATTCACTAGACGCACGGTTTGACTCCATACTTGTGCCAGGCATCTCAAAATCTCGTTGTTTTATTGATACCATTCACGAAATTTCAAAAGATCAGAAAAACGAGATTATTAAGTTAGTGAAGAATAATCCCTAGTGAATTAAAGAAGTGTAATAAAACAACTTGATGTGGAAAGCAACAA
>CAZZML010000691.1:0-1570 GCA_964654735.1 uncultured Roseivirgaceae bacterium
GTATCAAACCTTACTAAAACCTGATGGTACAACTGTAAAAGTAAAAACAAGCACCTTAGAAAATTCTAAAATTGTAAAGAAACGCATTTCAAATACATCTTTTCTCAACTGGTTGAACAAAAAATTATAGTTGTAATAAATGATCTCGACGTAAGTATATGAAGTGTTAAATGGAGTTTATTACGCAAACATTATAACTTCCGTTCTCCATAGGAGAAACGGGAAATTAAACTAAATCTTCTCGTCCACCGAAGCGGTACGCGAAGGAGGATTTAATTAAAACTCATTATGGAAGATAATAATAATTCAAGACGTACATTTCTTGGTAAGGGACTAAAATTAGGTCTGGTTACAGCCATTGGAGGAATTGGATTGACCAAATTAGCTACTAAATTAAATGCAAAAACTGATACCCATTCTGGTGAAAAAATGGAGTTAATGACTACTGATGGCACACTAATTCAAGTGGACTCTTCAGAGGTTATGGAAATGGATCATTCACAAGATCACGATAAAAAATATAATGTTAGAGAAGGCTTTCCTAACCGAAAGTTTGTAATGGTTGTTGACTTAGCAAAATGTAAAAATGCATTAAAATGTCAAAGTGCCTGTAACAAACATCATTACATTACCGGAGATAATGCTTGGATGAAAGTTTATAAAATGCAGGAATCTAAAGACACTGCTCCTTACTGGATGCCTATGACCTGTCAACATTGTGACAAGCCCGCCTGTGTTACGGTTTGCCCAGTTGACGCTACTTTTAAAAGAAGAGATGGTTTGGTATTAATTGACAATGAACGTTGTATTGGTTGTCGTTTCTGTATGGCAGCCTGCCCGTATTCAACAAGAGTGTTTAATTGGAGCGAACCTAAACAAGGTGAAATGAGTGAAATTACCATGGAAATGGATATGGAACAGCATGGTCATCCAGCATCACATCCCGAACACGCAGGCGTACCTAGTATTAAAGGCACCGTTGACAAATGTGATTTCTGCCCTCATGCAATACAAAATAATGAACTCCCACACTGCGTAACGGCTTGTCCAAATGGTGTGTTTTATTTTGGAGATAAATATGAAGATACGGTTACCAATGGAGAGGAAACAGTGCGATTAAGCAAACTACTAACAGATAAAGCCGGATATAGATTAATGGAAGGCTTAGGCACAGAACCAAGCGTATATTATTTACCTCCAGTTGATAGATTGGTTGATTTTGAAGATGGATTAGAAGATTATACCGAATTCCAATCTGTTGTAAAACCTGAATAATTATGAAGAACTACGATACTCTTATTAAAGACCTAGCACCTAAAAAATTTGGTAAACGAGGCGTTATTTGGGTAAGTTTTCTGATTATTATTATAATTCTCGGAATCATTGCCTATATCGATCAAGTCATCAAAGGACAAGTAGTAACCAATATGCGTGATTACGCACTTTGGGGAATTTATATCTCAAACTTTGTATTTTTTGTAGCCACAAGTTTTGTTGGGTCAATAACTGTAGCCGTTTTAAGATTGACCAATAACACTTGGAGAACTCCACTCGTTAGAATTGCAGAAAT
>CAZZML010000692.1:0-1560 GCA_964654735.1 uncultured Roseivirgaceae bacterium
TAGTGAAACGACTGATTTGCAGTAGTTTGTATTAGTAATAGGTAACTTCTCAATATCCGCAGGTAGTTTTTGGATTTTACTTTTAGAATGCACTTTAAAAAGCCAGAAAGGGACTTTTTTCTTTTTAAGTTTAAAGTTTACCTGCAACTATTGAGAAGTTACAGTAACAAAAGCTCTATTGCATAATGCGGGTTTAACTCCATAATAAGACTTCTTTTGGCTCTCTGATATACAAATTAATCGCAATTTAAACTTTCAACTTAGCTACCAATCGGAAATATTACTAGTTATTTTTCCATTATATCGGAAATATTACTAGTTATTTTTCCATTATATCGGAATTTTTACTAGTTTTGAAAAATGAAGGAGTACAATCGATTAATACAAACCCAAATAACGAAATGGTTGTTCAAAGGGAAAGCTCTGATTATTATTGGTGCTCGACAGGTGGGCAAAACCACCCTATTAACTTCCATTAGCAATAAATTAGGAAACACACTATGGTTAAATGCCGATGAAAATATAACTAGAACTAGGCTAACGAACCCAAGCCTTGAAGCATTAAAGGGCATTGTTGGCGAATACAAAGTAGTAATAATTGACGAAATTCAGCGTATTGAAAATGCAGGATTACTTTTAAAGCTACTTGTTGACAATTTTAAAGACGTTCAGTTTTTAGCTACAGGTTCCTCTGCACTTGAAATTTCGGATACAGTTTTTGAACCAATGACAGGTAGGTATTTCTTATTTCACCTCTACCCCTTTTCACTGGCGGAGCTTTACCCAACCAAATCACCCTTTGAGTTAGAGCAAGAATTACCTTTCCATTTAGTTTATGGGTGCTATCCTGAATTGAGTCTTAAGAAGAACATGGCTGAAATGCTGCTTAGCAACTTAACACAACAATATTTATACAAAGATGTATTGGTATGGAAAAATATTAGAAAGCCAGAACTACTAGATAAACTACTAAAGTTGCTTGCCTATCAAATGGGTTCCGAAGTTTCTATTCACGAGCTAAGCAATCAACTTAATGTAAAATCTGATACCGTAGAAAACTACATCGACTTGCTTGAAAAATCGTTTGTAATCTATCGGTTAAAATCTTATAACACCAACCAACGAAAGGAAGTGAGTAAAATGAGTAAGATATTGTTTTGGGATAATGGAGTCAGAAATGCGATTATCGAAGACTTTAACGACCTTTCAGTAAGAACGGATCAAGGGGTACTATTCGAAAATTTTATAATTAGCGAACGCATGAAAATGAATGCTTGGTTAAACCCTTCAACAAAAAGTTTTTTTTGGAGAAATTATAATAAAAATGAAGTTGATTATGTTGAATTGAACAAAAAAAAACTTTCTGGATATGAGATTAAATGGAATACCCGAAAGAAATTTAAGGTAAGCAGGGCTTTCACAAATTTATACCCTAACGCATATACAAGTGTAATCACGCCCCAAAGCTTTTCAACTTTTACAACATTGAAGACTAACTAGCATATCCTTAAATCCGCAAGGAACTTTGTAATGAAAGCCATAAGATGTTGTTAGTCAGGT
>CAZZML010000693.1:0-1553 GCA_964654735.1 uncultured Roseivirgaceae bacterium
GCATTACCACAAAATTATTAGGTAATTTACCTTGGGTTTCGGTCAATAAAGTAGTCAGAAAAATATCGAGTGTGCGAAAACCACGTTCTTTCAATTCTTCCGTAAATGGTTTTATTCTGATACCTATAAATGGAGGTAATGAATTTTCTTGCATTCCTTTGGCTACTTCTTTAGCTGCATTTTCGGCAGTTTCATCTTCTTCTTTGTCAGATCTATTTCCAAATCCATCTTCAAAATCAATTCTAAAATCTTCGACAGCTTCTCTTTTTAATTTTTTAATTACTTTGTTGTAAATAGTATAAGAAAACCCGGCAGAATGTTTTTTTAACTCTTCAGGAGGTAATTTTTCTAGTTCACTAACCAATTGTTCTTGTGCTTTTTTATCATTTGGTAAAGATTCAGAACCTTGTAATTGAAATGCTTTTCCATATTCAATAAAATTAGGAGCATAGGCTAATAGTGATTTTAGCGCAACATTCCCTAAAGCTTCGGCTGTATTAGATTTGAATAAGTTAGCACCGCCATAGACAGTATGAATAGGTTGTCTATCTTCTCTATCGCCTTTGTAAATGGCATTAAATGTTTGGTTTGCTATTTTTAGTTCACCAAAAATGGATGATTTTTTATTTTCTGATATTGTTAATTTCATATATTAATTTTTTATTTGTCATTGCGAGGACGAAGGACGTGGCAATCTCTTCGATTGGAAAATTTTATGAACGAAACAACCCTTCGACAAGCTTTGCTTGCTGCCTTCGAAGCAAAATATATTTTGCCTCTTGGTAATGCTCAGGGGGACATTGTTCAGTAAAGGTTATGCTTTATTCTTGCAATGACGAAATTTTGATACTTTTACCTCGCACCTCGCACCTCGCACCTCGCACCTCGCACCTCGCACCTCGCACCTCGCACCTTCACTTAGCTTCCTCTATAAGTAGTGTATCCATAAGGATTTAACAACAAAGGAACATGGTAATGATCATGATCTGTTACTATAAACTGGATGCTTACCTCAGGATAAAACCCTTCTTGTTGCTGTTCTTTGTAATAATCAGCCGTATTAAATACAAGTTGATAATTACCTGCTTCAAGATTTTTACTTGGAGGTAATAGGTCGACAATTCTGCCATCAGTATTGGTAACTCCCGCAGTAATTGGTTTCCAGCCACTATCTGTAAACTCATTTAAGTTTATTTGAACACCCTTACCCGGGATTCCGGTAGTAGTATCTAATACATGTGTTGTGATGTGGCTTCGTAAATCTGCGTTATCGTTTACATCATTAATTAATTTTGCCAACCTGATGACTGTTATTTTATGTTGTTCGCCCATGGCAACATGCAACTCATCTTCTTTGGTATTATCTAGCCTAGCATTAATTATACTCAACATTTCTTTGGCTGATTTACCACTCGCACTCACAATAAAAATATATCCGAATTTATTCAAATAATCATCATTTTTTTTTGCCAATGCTTTTAATACAGTGTCATCTGCGTCGGCTATATTAGACTGTTCATTGCTTGCCCAATTTTTAGTATTGGAAAATTTCT
>CAZZML010000694.1:0-1544 GCA_964654735.1 uncultured Roseivirgaceae bacterium
AACATGTCCATATTAGATAATACAAAAATGCTGTCCTAGTTAGAACTTAGCCATAATTTCTAATGTTCTATTCATAAAAAAGCTGCCTAAAAGTAAGTAGGCAACAGCGAAGCGTCATTCTGACAAAGTGAAGAATGATGGGATTACTTTTAAACAGTCCCTTAGTCCTTTTTAAGGAGTTTACTTAGATGCTAATTTTCTAAAATCGTCTAATGATACCTTTTTAGTATTTACCGTAATGTTGTCAATTACGTGCTTATATACCTTTTCAGTAGCTACTTGATTATAAATAGTTGTATAGTTTTCACCATCATTAGCCTTTAAATAGCTATCAGCAAATTCATCCATTTTATCACCTAATTGTTGAATTACCGATGGGCCACCAAATTGCTCAGCCAACACCTCAATAGCTTTTACTTTTATCTCATCATTAGAAACATCTATTTTAGCTTCTTCAGAAATCTTATTTCTAATCAAGCTCCATTTTAATTCAGATACATACAAGTCAAACTCAGAGTCGATTTGTTCTTTAGTTACTTTGCCTTCGTTAGAAATGAACAGCCATTCTCTTAAGAACTCATTTGGAGTATCCATTTTTGTTTTAGCCACAAAATGGTCTCTAATATCTCTTTCTAATAGGTAGTCAGATTCTTTATCGTAATTTTTAGAAATAGACTCTTCTACTTTTGATAGAAATTCTTTCTCATCCTTCACGATGTCTTTGCCAAATATTTTATCAAAAAACACCTGATTAATTTCAGCAGCTACTTTTCTGTTTACATTAATAACTTCAAGTTCTACTTCACCGGTTATGGTCTTAGCAGCATCAATTTCAATGCCTAACACTTGAGCGATTTGCTCATCAGAACCAAGCACCTTATGTAGGTCGAATGAAATTTTATCTCCTTTTTTAACACCAATAAATTGCTTGGCTTCTTTTTTGCCGAGGTCTTTGGTTTCGATCACGCCATTCGCTTTTAAATCACCCTCGGCTTGAGTGAAAGAACCATAAATGGCATCATCAGCTTCACTAACCTCGGGGTTGACCATATCGCCATGCTGCTCTTTTAAATTAGCAATGGTCTCCTCAATTACCTTTTTATCAACCTTAATCTCGTTCTTAGTAATTTTCTGCTTTTTTGATAAATCAATAGTAAAGTCATCTACCAAGCCAATATTATAATCAAACTCAAAATCTTTTTGGGTATCCCAATCAATAGTATCCATTTGAGATCTATCAGGAAGAGGCTCACCAATAATATTAAGCTTATTATCTTTAATATAACCACTCAGGCCATGAGATATTATATGGTTAATCTCCTCAACAAGAATCGACTTCCCATACATGTTTTTAATCATTGTTAAAGGTACTTTTCCCTTTCTAAAGCCTTTAATTTCAGCTTTTTTGGAGTATTCCTTAATTTTTTTTTCAACCTTTGGCTGGTAATCACCTTCCTTTAAGCTAATTTTTAATGAAGCTTCAGTGCCAGTGTTTTTGTTTAATGTAATTTCCAAAACAAAATTGTTTAATAACGTAAAATAAA
>CAZZML010000695.1:0-1534 GCA_964654735.1 uncultured Roseivirgaceae bacterium
CTATGTCAAGATTTTTTTATTACCTTGTTCTTAAACCCATATCCTATTTACCTCTTGGGTTTTTATACGTTATTTCTAATTTTCTTTATTTTCTTTTACGCTTTCTAATTCCCTATCGTAAGGAAGTAATTTTAACAAACCTCAGAAATTCATTCCCTGAAAAATCGTCAGAAGAAATAGAAGATATCAGAAGAAAATTCTATCGGTTTTTATCTGATTTAATGGTAGAAACCATTTGGAATTTTAGCCTCTCAAAAAAAGAAGCTCGCAAGCGAATGGTAGTTGAAAACCCTGAAGTGCTAGACAAATACTACGATGCTGGAAAGGACGTAATTATTGTTGTTGGCCATTATAATAGCTGGGAGTTTCTACTCATTTCATTTGATCTAATGGTAAAACACAGAGGAGCTGTTATTTATACCTCACTTACCGATAAATTTTTAGATAAAGTGTTTATAGAGTTTAGAGAGAAGTTTGGAATGAAATTACTCACCAAAGGTGAAGTAAAACATGCCTTTCAAAATGGGCTGGATAAACCCATGGCTATCCTGTTTGGCTCCGATCAAGCTCCTTCCTCTGCAGGGCGAGCCTATTGGACAGAATTCTTAAATCAAGATACCGCAGTGGCCATTGGAGTTGAAAAATATGCGATTAAATACGATTTACCCGTATTTTTTGGCGGGCTGAAGAAAGTAAAAAGAGGCCATTATTCAATCAATTTAGAACTACTAACCGACACACCACTAATCACGAATGAAGGAGAAATATCTGATATGCACGTACAGGCTTTAGAAAAACTTATTAAAGAAACTCCTCCGTATTGGCTTTGGTCGCACAAGCGGTGGAAGCGAGTGAGAGGAGCTTGGTAAAATGCGTGCCTACGCACAGAACAAGATACCAAGTGCTTATTTTGCCAAAGTTCTTATGTAGTTTACAACAGCCCACCGGTCTTCTTCTGAAAGGATTAGTTTCCAACCTACCATGGCACCTCTGCCTTCTGATATTTTCCAAAAAATTTCGCCATCGGTTTGGTTTTGCACATAATCGGCTGTGTGATTTGCCGCAGGCGGTGTTAATGCTTTGCCTGCCGGGCCATCGCCTGCACCGGTTGTACCATGGCAAACTACACATCGAGTTACATAAATAGACTTTCCTTTAGCTATGCTTGCATCACCCGTAAAAGGATTTTTAATTTCCTTGGCTGCAACCGGAGCCACCCATTTATCCTGATTAAAAGCATTATTGGTATTGAGTGTAAAACCCATAAAAATGACTGTGCCTGCTACGAGTAAAAAGCCCTTCATTGCTTTCATCTATTTACTTTTTAAATTAAACCGTAACATTACAAACTATTAACAACCTATTCAAATTAAATGAAATAGACTTTAGATTGTTAGGTATTACCTTAAATCCGCAAGGAAAATCTATTACGCCATAATATGATGTCATTCAGTCACTTGCTCAATAGTTGGTACTCACGGCTAAGTTCTAACTAGGACAGCATTTTTGTATTATCTAATATGAACATGTTGCT
>CAZZML010000696.1:0-1533 GCA_964654735.1 uncultured Roseivirgaceae bacterium
ATGAAATAGTGATTCCTACTATTTTAATGTTAACAGTAATGGCGAGTGGTATTCCAGGTGGCGAAGGTGCAGGCGTCATGTTTGAATTAGATTCAGTAACTGCAACCGGAGATATTTTAAGAGCAGGAGGATGGACCTTACTTACAGCAATTAATTTAATGTTATTTAGCCTATTACACAATCCATGTAGTACAACTATTTATACCATTTATAAAGAAACTAATAGTATAAAATGGACCACGGTAGCTTCAATTTTACCTGTAATTATGGGCTTTGTTATTACCTTTTTAGTAGCCCAAATTTGGCGTTTGGTTTTTTAAAATCACTATTTTTTCCTTTTTAGCATCACAAGATTTTAAAACCAAGAGTACTAGCATTGATTTTAGGTTTTCATTTGCACATACACTAAGTGAAAAATCAAGTTTAGGGTATAACATAGGTATGTTTTGGGATGGTGACATTACAACGGCTAATTATATCTATACTATTGCCTATGGTTATAGTATTTCAGATAAAGTTGGTGCTTTTATAGAAATTTATGGAAACCTTCCAGAAGACAGTCATTTTAACCACTTATGGGATGCTGGTTTTACATATTTAATCAATGACAATATTCAATTGGATATTTCTGGAGGAACAGGGTTAACACAAAATGTTCAAGACCTACATTTAAGTGCAGGAATCAGTTTTAGACTACCTATGTAAAAATACCAAAAGGTAGCGTGGATATTTGTTTAGGATAGTCTCTCCCTAAACTTCCCACAAAGGAGAGGGAACTAAAGTAACTATTTATACATTAACCTATGTTAATTAAAGAAACACTCTTTACTTACGGACAAGCCTATGTCTAACATATCTTCATAACTAATTTGTGAAAATTCATGAAATTAGTGTCTAATTATATTAAATTCGTACTGTGCAAAACACCACAACATTTCAAGTCTATAACGCCTCCGCCGGAAGCGGTAAAACCTTTACCTTAGTTAAAGAATACTTAAAGATTTTACTACAAACTTCTAACGCCAACCGTTTCCAACAAATTTTAGCAGTGACTTTTACCAATAAAGCAGCAGCTGAAATGAAAGAGCGCGTTATTAATAATTTACGTGCTTTTGCTAAAGCAGATATTTTGTTGCGTAAAACGGAAATGTTTCATCAACTTGAAGAGGAGTTGTCCTTAGCGGATACTATTTTACAACAAAGGGCTGAAAAAGTACTCCATAATATTTTGCATAACTATTCCGCTTTTAATATTACTACTATTGATAGTTTTACCCATCGATTGATACGAAGTTTTGCTTTTGATTTAGGTTTATCACTCAATTTTGATGTAGAGATGGATGCAAAGTCATTACTCAACGAAGCCGTGGAAGCATTAATTGCGAAGATTGGAGAAGATAAAGAATTGACTAACGTTCTGATTGATTTTTCATTGCAAAAAGCAAACGAAGATAAGTCTTGGGATATTACCAGAGAGCTGAATGAAATAGCACAATTATTATTAAATGAAAATGATAATGCCCAAATACAACA
>CAZZML010000697.1:0-1532 GCA_964654735.1 uncultured Roseivirgaceae bacterium
CAAAAAAACTATAAATATTGCGAATACAATCGCAAAAAAACTATAAATATTGCGATTATGAACTAATATCATGCTACTATTACACTATGATTGCAAGGTTACTAGAAGATACAATCACAAAAAGACTGTTTGAAGGTAAGGCCATAATTATTATGGGGCCACGGCAAGTGGGCAAAACAACCTTGTTGCAAAACCTTGTAAAAAACAAAGAGGATGTACGCTGGCTATATGCCGATGAGCAAGATGTACAAGCATTATTTGCGAATCCTTCATCCACACAACTTAAAAAAGAATTTGGTAATGCTACCCTTATTGTAATTGATGAAGCTCAAAGAATAAAGGATATTGGAATAAAGCTAAAGTTGATTACGGATCAGGTGAAAGAGGTGCAGTTGCTGGTTACAGGCTCTTCGGCTTTTGAACTGGCCAATGAAATAAACGAGCCTTTAACAGGGAGAAAATGGGAGTATAAATTATTTCCACTTTCCTTTGAAGAAATGGTGAATCACCACGGTTTATTAACGGAAAAAAGACTGCTTACCCATCGGCTTATTTATGGGTATTATCCAGATGTTGTACTTGCTAATGGAAACGAAAAAGAAGTACTAAATCAATTATCGGATAGTTACTTATACAAAGACTTATTGAGCTGGAATCAAATTAAAAAGAGCGATAAATTAGTAAAGCTTCTCCAGGCATTGGCGTATCAGTTGGGCAATCAGGTATCTTATAATGAGCTAAGTAATTTGGTAGGGCTCGATAATGAAACCATTGAATCGTATATTCAGCTATTGGAGCAGGCCTATATAATTTTTAGACTAGGAACTTATAGGCGTAATTTAAGAACAGAGCTTAAAAAAAGCAGAAAAATTTATTTTTACGATAACGGCATTCGAAATGCTTTAATTGCTAATTTTCAGATAGCAGACTTACGACAAGATATGGGTGCTTTATGGGAAAATTTTATGGTTGCTGAGCGAATGAAGTATAATGCTTATCATAAAAACTGGGTAAATCGCTATTTTTGGAGAACAACAGCCCAACAAGAAGTAGATTATTTGGAAGAAGGAAATGGCCAGCTTTGGGCAACGGAATTTAAGTGGAGCGCACATACCAAAGGGAAAATAACCAAGGCATTTACCAATGCGTATCCCGATGCCATAACTCAAGTTATTTCCCCAGATAATTTCGAAGAGTTTGTAATGGGAGATTTGGCTTAACAGCTTTTCTGATTCCGGAAAACTACCTGTGCTTTCGTTATTTCAGATGATGGAGGGCTTTTTTGTTTTCCGTTTGGTGCATTCCCCTATTCAAGCTAGTGTCGTGTCAACCCTCTTGTGTCGGTTAAGCTGAAATTATTTTTAATCTGATCAAGGTAAAAAATATAAGCATAGCCATAGCTACGTGAAGATTTTTTAACGTAGAGCAGGCTAAAAAGAATGAAGATTGGGCTGGCTAAAAGAGGGTTGACACGACACTAGTGTTAAGTCAAGTGTACTGTGTCGTACCCGCCTCGGGCACGGTAAGCTGCC
>CAZZML010000698.1:0-1528 GCA_964654735.1 uncultured Roseivirgaceae bacterium
TTAAAACTCCTGCACCTATCTATTTTTACTAAACTATAATTTACTGAGAGTTCTCAACGCCCTTCCAAGCATTTGGAAATATCCTTTCCGCATTTAAGCGGTAAATTTTATCTACCACCTGCTTGGGTAGAGCCAGCCCTTGAACTGGGTCGTCAAGTTGGGGCACCTTAAGCATTTCGTTTGTATTAAAATACTTCCAATCGTTTAACCAAACCTCCATCATATGCTCTTCCAATTCTGAAGGCACTGTTACTTTACTTTCCTGAAAATCGGTAGCATACAATATCCTGTCCTGATACTTTATGAAAAAGTTACGCACCTTTGCCCGGTCTTTTTGCGTAAGGTATTGTGTATGGCTTATACGCTCGGCCAAATCGAGACTGGCATTAGGAAAACGATCGAGAAATTTTGCTTCTTCATCTATACTCCATTCCAGACTGGCCATGTGAACTGCCACAAAGGGCAAGTAAGGGTTTTTGGCCAGCATATTGTCCCTGTGTTCAATCTGCTCTTCATAAGAGGGCATTTCTGGGTGTAAGTACATGTGGTACTGAGGGTGCTCCCTAAAATAGTTGCGATCGTTATTTACAGTCATAGAATCGAGAGGTAGCCAGCAGTTTTTGGGTTCTCCGGCATGGCTCAAGAGCACCTTACCTTGCTCTTTTATAAATGTAAAAACAGGGTCGAATTTTGGATCGTCCAGCACAATCAAATTCCCGTCCTTATCTTTGGCTACCATGCCAATATTCTTCCATGTTTTTACCGAATTGGCTCCCATTTCAAAGTCTTTCTTTAGCTGGTTGATTACACGATCTGCCCAACCTGGTTCATCCCAGCCTTGTAATGTAAAGGCCGTACCAAAAGCCATAAGTTCGGGGTTTTCTCTATAATGCTTTGCCCTAATTGCTACCTGTTCCTCCATAGGAGGAAAATCCGGTACATCAACCGAAATGTTTAACAATCTAAAATTATTTGCGCGAGCCAAGTTTATCATGGTTTTGCTATCTGTATTTAAATGCACATGGGTATCTATTTTTCGAAGGCTTTTGAAATCAGCTATGGTATAGGAGGTAGCTGTATCTGCTGCGGTTTCTTGCTCGGTGGTTGTACTTGTTTTTTGAGTACAACCTGCTGTTACTGCCAATATAATAGCGAGTATCAAGTGATTGCTTACTTTCATTTCTTAATAGGTTTAGGTAAATACTGTTTACAAAGAAAAGCTAAAATAAGAGATTTTCGATTAATAAGGTTAAATAACTTATATTTTAATTTAATATTTCATAACGTTACTAATATTGCAATAATTAAAAGATAAAGTAACATGAAATTGCAACTTCGTAAATTTTCCAACAGAAGTATTGGGCTTGGTACTTAACCCGAAAAATTCATGCAATTAGCTTTGTGTAGATGCGAGGCGTCAAAAACCGAAGATATAGGTATATATTTCGAGGGTTTGCAACGAAGCAGATGCACGAAGATAATTGTAAGCTACACCCAAATTTGAGGGTGTATTTATTTGATAGAAAAC
>CAZZML010000699.1:0-1523 GCA_964654735.1 uncultured Roseivirgaceae bacterium
AGGCAGGCAAGTGCTTGAATGGTTGGCAATTGGAATGCGTAATAGATTATTCATTGAATTATTCAGGTTAAGTTCGTTACTCTACTGACAAAGTAATTTAATACAAGGTTGCACCAAGTATTAAATTATTACAAATAATTGCTTTTCTTTCACAACTATGTTTAATCATCAATTATTTATTTAGATTTGTTTGATTAACCTATTTTAAAATGATTAAAGACCAGCTAAATATACTAGTTCAATTGGCGGCCAGTGACGGAATGATTGCAGAGAAGGAACTTCGACTCATAAGAACCATTGCCGAAGCTAATAATATGAGCAGTGAAGAAGTAGATGAACTCGTAAAAAATCCAAAACCAATTGCAAACCTTGAATACCTTTCGCAAGATCAAAAGTTTGAGTTTTTGTATAATGTAATTCAATTAATGAAAGCTGATGGACAAGTATTTAAAAGCGAAATTATTTTCTGCGAAGATATGGCAGAGAGGTTAGGTTACAACCGTAAAGTGGTAGCAGAGCTTTCTTCCAAAATATACAGCGACCCAACCATTACAGCCGATCGAAATAGTCTCAAAGAAAAGGCTCAAAAATTTGTTAGGTAGATTTATTTAAGTTTAAACGAAATAGGTATAACCATTTTTACTCTAACAGGTTTGCCTCTTTGTTTCCCTGGTTGCCAGTCAGGTGCTCCCGAAATTACTCTAATTGCTTCTTGGTTACAACTACTGTCAATTCCCCTAATTACCTCCACTTGGCTTATCGACCCATCTTTTTCTATTACAAACTGAACAAACACTCTTCCTTGCACCCCCATTCTTTGTGCTTGAGATGGATACCTTAAGTTAGAATTAATATACTTATAAAAAGTACTTATCCCTCCTTTAGGAGAAGGCTGCTGTTCTACAATTAAAAATATTTCGTCAGAAACCTCTTCTTCGTCTTCATCTATGTCTAATGCTTCAGGCAAGGCATCAATGCTCATATTTTCGGTCATTTCAATATCAAACGATATTTCAAGCTCATCTTCAATCTCAGATACATCCTCAATTTCTATAATGGTTACATTCTTTAATTCAGGAGGAGGTGGTGGTGGCTGTTCTGTAGGAGGTATTTCTACAATTTCATCAAATGTATCTGCATTAATCATTGCAGCATCAACTACCCCATCATCATCGTAAAACTTCCATTCAAAAGCGGTATAAGTAAGTCCTAAACTTATAATTAACCCTATGTTAAAAAATACAAATCGATATCGATTTATATCCGCTCTTTGATATTTCTTGGCTTCCATAATCGATTTATTTTGTTGGTATTAAGTTAGGGAGTTCTCAGGCTAATTACTATGACTAAAATCACGTAACAGATATTTTTTATACTCGTACTCAATTTTATCAGCAACAACTATGATTTAAATCATGTGTTTTTTGAAGAATATTTTCGTATTTTATTGCTTCAATTAAATAATACCAGCTATGACCAATTTTGATGATAAACATATTAAAAATGTAGTGTTTGTTGGCTCT
>CAZZML010000700.1:0-1513 GCA_964654735.1 uncultured Roseivirgaceae bacterium
TTATAGAGTTATTCATTTTGTTATTTTGAGATGCAAAAATGGAGAGTTCAGTCTCTAATTTATTGTGAATCCAACTTTTTCTAGATCACTCCAAAAGCTAGGGTATGATTTATTAACAACTTCGGGGCTCTCTATGCTAATAGACGGCATAATGCAAGCCAAAGGGGCAAAGGCCATAGCCATTCGGTGGTCGTGATAGGTGTTAATAGAGACTTCAGTTTCTTTCCAATTTCCTTTTGGCGGTACTACTGTCCATTGTTCACCTTCTTCATTAAAATCAGCACCAAGTTTTTGCAGCTCTTGCTGGATGGCCAATACCCGATCGGTTTCTTTAATTTTTAAGGTGTGTAAACCAGTAAAAACGCAGCTATGCTCTAATGCTGCACAAATAACCGCAAAGGTTTGAGCTAGATCTGGGTTGTTAATAAAATTGATTGATGAGGGTAGGTGAACAGTTTGTTTAATGAGTAAAGCACCTCGCTCATTAAAAGTGGTTCTTACACCAAAAGGCTCCATTAATTGTGCAAGGGCACTATCTCCTTGCAGAGAGTTAGCTCGATAACCTGTTAGCTCTAGGCTTTCAGCACCAGAAAGCACAAAAATACTATACCAATAACTTGCACTACTCCAATCGGGTTCAACCGTAAATTCTTTAAATGTGTAAGTGCTAGGCTTAACTTTATAAATATGATCTTCAATTTCAACAGAAACACCAAAATGCTTCATCAACTCAATGGTCATTAGCAAATATGGTTTGCTTGTTGCTCCGTTCTTAACTTCCAGAGTTAATCCTTTTTCCAAGGTTGGAGCTAACATTAATAAGGCCGATAAATACTGGCTACTAATGGAGCCATCTATCGAGATTGAATTGGTAAGCTGTTTTTTAAAGCCAGCAATTTTATGTGGAGGATATCCTTCTTTATGTTGATATTCAATTGCTACACCAATGGTTCGAAGAGCATTTACCAGCAGTTTTATAGGTCGTTCCTGCATTCTGGCTGTGCCAGTCATTACTTTATGTTGATTAGTTAGTGCGAAAAAAGTGGTTAAAAAACGCATAACCGTACCCGCATCCATTACATCTATTTCGGTACTATCCGAATTAATTAAAGCACCCATTAACTGTGTATCTCTGGCAGATGACAGGTTCTTTATTTCTCTAGGAGAAGCGCATAAAGCATTGATTAATAGGGCTCTGTTACTTTCACTCTTAGACCCTGGTATTTGAATGATGCCTAAATCTTTCGATTTTTTTTGGTACGATATATGTGTTTCTTTTTTCAAACGTTATAAAATTTGTGCAAACCTAACCTGAATAATTCATGAATAATCTATTACGCATTCCAATTGCCAACCATTCAAGCACTTGCCTGCCTGTTCGGCAGACAGGCTCGAATTTTGGTACTCGATGTAGCTCGCTACATCTCCGTTCCAAAACCCTGTGCGAGTACTTGACTGGCAGACACTTAAAATGCTCATAACAAATATTCATGAATTAATCAGGCTAAAGATT
>CAZZML010000701.1:0-1513 GCA_964654735.1 uncultured Roseivirgaceae bacterium
TTAAAGGATACTCAACAGGAGGTACCATTCATATAGTTGTAAATAATCAAATTGGATTTACAACCAATTATTTAGACGCAAGGTCGAGTACTTATTGTACAGATGTTGGTAAAGTTACATTGTCTCCGGTTTTACACGTAAATGCAGACGATGCAGAAGCGGTAGTTCATGCTGTTGAGATGGCATTGGACTTTAGAATGAAATTCAAACGTGATGTTTTTATTGATTTATTAGGATATAGAAAGTATGGTCATAATGAAGGTGATGAACCCCGTTTTACGCAGCCAAAATTGTATAAAGCAATTGCGAAGCATGACAACCCAAGAGATATTTATGCGCAACGTTTAATAGATGAAGGTGTAATAGACGAAGCTTATAAAAAGAAGGTGATAGCTGATTTTAAGGAGATGCTTGAAAACCAATATCAAATGTCTAAAAGAGATGATACTTCAATTGTAAAGCCTTTTATGGAGAGTACATGGAAAGGGTTTTCTCGTAAAGATGTAAAAGATATGTTGTTGCCAGTCAATACAACCTATGGAGAACAACAGTTAAGTAATATTGTTAAAGTCGTGTCCACAGTACCTGAAGGTGTAAAATTTTTACGAAAAGCAGAACGTATTCTGGCTGGTAGAGCTAAGATGGCTGCAACAGGAACTATTGATTGGGGGTTGGCAGAAACACTGGCCTACGGATCTTTAATGGAAGAAGGATATAATATTCGTATTTCTGGTCAGGATGTAGAACGAGGTACTTTTAGTCATCGTCATGCCGTTTTACGAGATGAAATTTCTGAAGAACGTATAAATCTATTAAATACAAACCCTGATAATAAAGGGAAAATGAATATTTATAATTCATTATTATCAGAATATGGAGTGCTTGGGTTTGATTATGGATATGCTATGGCAAATCCGAACACATTGACTATTTGGGAAGCACAGTTTGGTGATTTTTCTAATGGTGCACAAATTATTTTTGACCAGTATATGTCTGCTGCCGAAGATAAATGGAAACTACAAAACGGAATCGTTGTGCTATTGCCACATGGATATGAGGGGCAAGGTTCAGAACATTCTTCAGCTAGAATGGAACGCTATTTACAATTATGTGCCATAGATAATATGACTGTGGCCGATTGTACGACACCGGCTAATTTTTACCATTTACTACGTAGACAAATGAAACGTGATTTTAGAAAACCATTAATTGTTTTTACACCTAAAAGTTTATTGCGTCATCCTAAAGTAGTATCCAGTTTAAACGATTTGGCTGAAGGAGAATTTCAAGAGGTGATAGATGATACAATCAATCCCGATAAGGTTAAAAAATTAGTATTTTGTACTGGTAAATTCTACTATGATTTATTGGCTGAACGAGAAAAATTAGAAAGAGAAGATGTTGCTTTGGTTAGAATAGAACAACTGTTTCCATTGCATAAAGAGAAGATACAAACTATAATCGATAGATATAAAAACGTGAGTGATTATGTTTGGGCACAAGAAGAACCACA
>CAZZML010000702.1:0-1505 GCA_964654735.1 uncultured Roseivirgaceae bacterium
GAATGGTTGGCAATTGGAATGCGTAATAGATTATTCATGAATTATTCAGGCTAATACAAAAATATAGGTTTTGCTTTAATCTTCTATACTTTATAATCAGAACAACTGGTTATATAGCAGCGGTTGGCAGGCCTATATAGCCTAACCCCATCATTATTACTTTTATGTTATTGTCCATTTATGTTATAATACATATACCTGACAGGTTTTTGAAACCTGTTAGGTATAAATGCTATTTTTAATAATTTCTAACACCTGTTTACTTGTTGTGCCATCTCCATAAGGGTTAACAGCTTTGGCCATTCTATTATACGCTTGACCATCGTCAAGAAGCTGGTATGCCTCTTTCAATATTACCTCTTTATTTGTACCCACTAATTTTGCAGTTCCTGCTTCTATTCCTTCTTGTCTTTCTGTTACATCTCGCATAACTAGTACTGGTTTGCCAAGTGTAGGAGCCTCTTCTTGAATTCCTCCGGAATCGGTTAATACAAAATAAGATTTCTCCATTAACCAAATTAAAGCGGGGTAATCTAAAGGTTCAATTAAGTGAATATTGGATATATTACTAAGTTCTTGGTTCACAATACCTCTTACATTTGGATTTAAATGAACCGGATAAATTATTTCAACATCATTATATTTTGTTGCAATTTCTTTAATGGCCGAAACCATATTCTCAAAAGGTTTGCCAAAACTTTCCCTTCGATGTCCGGTAACTAAAATGATTCGTTTGGATAAATCAATTCCGGTAAAAAGTTGCTCTATTTTAGAAGCATCTCTTTTTTTAAGAATATCTAATCCAAGCAGAAGAGCGTCTATTACAGTATTACCAACATTAAATACATTTTTGGTTATTCCTTCTTTTTTTAAGTTATCCACAGCTCTGCTTGTGGGTGCAAAATGCCAGGTGGCTAAATGCCCGGCCAGGATTCTATTCCCTTCCTCTGGAAAGGGCGAAAACATATTGCCACTTCGAAGGCCGGCTTCTAAATGCGCTACTTTAATTTGATTATAATAACCTGCCAAAGCTCCCACAAAAGCAGTCGTAGTGTCGCCTTGTACAAAGATTAAATCAGGGTTTTCACCATCTAAGATTGGTTTTAATCCTAGTAATGCTCGTGACGTAATATCATAAATAGTTTGATTTGGCTGCATAAGTTCCAAATCATAATCAGGTATAATCTCAAAAAAATCGAGTACCTGATACAACATTTCTTTATGTTGTCCAGTAACACAAACAACTACATCTGTCGAGGGGCTTTCTTGAAATGTTTTGATTAAAGGAGCCATTTTAATGGCTTCAGGTCTTGTGCCAAAAATAAAGATTACTTTCAATTATCTATGTTTAAAATTCTGTGCAAAAGTAATCCAAATATTGCTCTAAGATAGAAATTGCGATACCATTTGGGATACAATTTCTATTCACTTTTATAGATATGATGTGGCATTAACCCGCATTATTCATCAGGATTCTATTCCAAGCCCTAATTGCTTCAAAATCA
>CAZZML010000703.1:0-1502 GCA_964654735.1 uncultured Roseivirgaceae bacterium
ATTAATTCCCAACTAACGGGTGTGCCGGTTTTAATCGGCTGATTGACTTTTTTGCCTATTAGTTTCTCTATCAATTTTGGTGCCAGTCCATAGCCTGGGCGAATACTTCTTATATGTTCTTTGCTGATGGTTTCATCCGTGTTGATGTCTTTCACAAAATACAGTGAGCGGCGAAATTTGACATTAGCCAGCTCACTCGATTTTCTGCCATAATCCACCTTGCCTATAGCTTGCCATGCGGTTTTTACACCGTTACAAAGTGCCTGTAATTCAGCAGGTTCTAATGAAAAACTATCGTCAGGCCCGCCTCCATTTCGGTCTAAGGTTACATGTTTTTCAATAATGCAGGCTCCAAAGGCGATACTGGTAATTGCTGTCGTATTATCTAAGGTATGATCTGAAAGCCCAACGGGTATAGCAAAGCGACTTTGCATATCTGCAATAGTTTTCAGGTTGTAATCTTCTGCAGGGGCAGGGTAGCCGCTTACACAATGTAAAATTGCCAGCTCAATACATCCCCCTTCTCTTGCTGCATTTATAGCTTCCTGAATTTCTTCTATGTTTGCCATTCCTGTTGATATAATCAATGGTTTTCCAGTGCTGGCAACATATTTAATGAGTGCTAAATCTACAGCTTCAAAAGAAGCTATTTTGTATGCAGGCGCATTAAGATTTTCTAACAGATCGACTGCAGTCGTATCAAAGGGAGAACTAAAGAGTGTTATACCTAGCTTTTCAGCATAGTCAAATAAAGGCTTATGCCAATCCCAGGGGGTATAAGCTTCTTGATAGAGTTGATAGAGTGATTTTCCCGACCAAAGCCCCTCGGTCAATTGGAAGTCAGGTAAGTCACAGTCAATCGTTAAAGTATCTGGCGTATAGGTCTGCATCTTGACCGCATCTGCACCTGCAATTTTTGCCATTTTTATGATTTTATATGCATTTTTAATGTCACCATTATGATTTGCAGACATTTCGGCAATGATATAGGGAGCCTGTATTTGATCTATTTTTCGTGAATTAATCAGCAATTTTTTTCCTTATAATGTCATAAACCAATTCGTGATGTAGATAGGGGGGCATTTAGAACGTATTTTTTTTGTAATAGGGGGGTATATAGTAAAAATGTTATGGAGTATTAATGATGAGATAGTACATATAGCATAGTTAAGATATTTTATTTTGCAATAACTATATATAAAAATCAGTTATTTATAGTATATTTTTTGTAAAAATTAATAGTTAAAATTACTCGGTAAGCTATCTTTTTAATTCTATATTTCATAAAATATTAGGCAACGCTTTATGCGGTTGTATAAATGAGATAAATAATGCTATAATGGAGAGATTATATGGATGTGGGCTCCCTCGGTTATGATAGTAGCGCATCCACTGATTTGTTTTCAAAGTAGTAATATTCGAGGTACGGTGAATAGAATTTCGCTACAAAAAACACCCCTTTATGGGGTTTTTTTGTTTTCTGGGCTTAAGAAATAAAGCAC